>CAZIQX010000018.1:14585-19059 GCA_964541325.1 uncultured Chitinophagales bacterium
TTATGGTTTGCCGAAGCTGAATTACAGGCTGTGGTTGAAAAAAGCCTTGAAAAAGTGCAATCAAGCGAGATTATGAGCGTTGATCGCATCCTTGCCATTGATGAAGAATCACGCAAGGTGGCTCGTTCAATTCGTATCTAACCAAATTTTTTACTTGATGGAATCCATTCTTTCTCTACTATCTACAATTGGAATTTTTGTTTTAGCTCTACTCATATTAGTGTTTGTACATGAGTTTGGGCACTTTATCACTGCCAAACTTTTCAAAATGCGTGTTGAACGTTTTTCGTTAGGTTTCCCGCCTCGTCTATTTGGCTTTAAATATGGCGATACGGATTACTGTGTATCAGCTACACCTTTAGGTGGGTATGTGAAAATCTCTGGAATGATCGACGAAAGTATGGATGTAGAGCATCTAAATGCTGAACCACAGCCATGGGAGTTTAGAAGTAAACCTGTTTGGCAACGTATTATTGTAATTTTGGGTGGGGTGATTTTTAATGTGATTTTAGCAGCTGTGATTTATTCCGGTTTGAACATGTACTATGGAGAGGTACGTATCCCGATGAATCAAGTACAAGGTTTTTATGTTGCTGAAGGTTCTTTAGCACAAGAAATTGGTTTTCAAACCGGTGACAAGATTGAATCTGTGAATGGGAAAGACATTACCTATTTTCAGGATTTACTTAATCCGGCTACTATTACGAGCTCGGATTTGTCATTTGGTGTACTAAGAAATGGAGAATTTATTACCCTTGAAGCTCCTGCAAATTTCCTCGATTTATTGAATAAAAAACCTTTTTTTGGCATGGAAGATTTAGTTCCAAGCAAAATTCATGAAGTTAGTAAAGGTGGACCGGCTGAAAAAGCTGGATTACAAAACGGAGATGTTGTAATTGCAATCGATGAGCGTCCTATTCAATTTTGGGCGGAATTATTTCAATCCATCAAATCAGCTGAAGGTGTAATGAATCTGACTGTTGTTCGCAATTCATTGGATACCTTACAATTAGCTGTAACACCCGATCCTGAAACCAAGACCATAGGCATCAGACAAGATTTTGAGCAATTCTTTCAAATTGAATTCGTAAAACCAGGTTTTTTTGCAGCTATCGGTTCCGGTATAAACAGAAGTGGTAATGTATTAACAGGTATAGTAAATGGCTTTACAAAATTGTTTTCGGGTGATATTTCAGTAAAAGACAATTTAGGGGGACCAGTAGCGATTGCTAATTTCACTAAACAAGCAACAGATGCAGGCGGAGTTCGTGGATTTTGGGAAATTACAGCCATGCTATCCCTAACCCTTGCTGTAATGAATATTCTTCCAATTCCTGTTTTAGATGGTGGCCACTTAGTCTTTTTGATTTATGAAGGCATTACTCGTCGTGAGCCATCCGCAAAAATTCGAATGGTAATGCAGCAAGTCGGATTCGTACTGATTATCGGTCTTATTATATTTGTGACCTTTAATGATATTATGAGACAAATAGGAAATTAACAGCATGTTTGCAAAAGACGGTTATTCTACCATTCGGAATGTATCCATCGTTGCCATCGTATTAGTGGCTTTGGGGATTTATTTAAATCATTGGACATCCTTTATATTATATGGATTAGCACTTTTTCTTGAACTTTTTACGCTTTATTTCTTTCGTAATCCCAAAAGAAACATCCCCCAAAATGATAATATTTTACTATCACCGGCCGATGGAAAAGTAATTGTTTTAAAAAAAGTTGAGTACAATAAATATTTACAAGGACCCGGAACACAAATCAGTATTTTTTTATCACCATTAGATGTTCATGTAAATCGAGTTCCTATAACCGGTTTAGTAGAATATGCGGCGTATTTTAAAGGTCAATATTTGGTTGCTTGGCACGAAAAAGCATCTGAATTAAACGAACGTTCAGAGTTTGGTGTAAAGCATGCATCAGGATTAAAAGTGTTTTTTAACCAAATTACAGGGTATATTGCACGTAGAATCACATTTCATATTAAAGAAGGGGATCGCGTTAAAGTGGGTGATTTATTCGGAATGATGAAATTCGGATCTCGAATGGATATTATTGTTCCTGAGTCCGTCAAGCTTTTGGTTAAAGAAGGTGATGTGGTAGTTGGCGGCGAAACCATCTTAGCAAATCTCTAAACATAAACGGGATAAGTACATTGAGTACACGCAGAAGCACTTATAATCGCAACCTTAGAAAAAAATTTAAGAAGCCTATACCAAGAACGGTTGTTCCAAGCTTTTTTACTTTAATGAATTTACTTTCGGGTTTCATGGCTATCGTAATGATCATGGAAAATAAACTCGAATTTGGTGCATGGCTTATTGTTTTAGCCGGTTTTTTTGATCTTATGGACGGCTTTATGGCTCGTTTGGCGAATGCAACAAGTAATTTCGGTATTGAACTAGATTCTCTGAGTGATGTGGTTTCGTTTGGTGTTGCACCCGGAATTTTGCTGTACAAGTATGCTTTATTTGGCTTGGCAATGCCCGGAATTTTAGTGGCTGCGTTACCCGCTTTATGTGGTGCGGTACGTTTAGCTCGATTTAATGTAGAAGCGGTTACAGCAAATTATTCGTATTTCCGCGGTTTACCAATACCTGCCCAAGCAACAATGAATGTGGCATTCTTTTTAACTTTTCATGATCAGTTAGAGCTCTTTAGTTTTCTTGAAAACGGAATTAAAAGTGTAATTATTCCGATGGTGATTTTACTGTCTTTATTGATGGTTAGTACTGTTCCATTCGACAAAGTTCCGAGATTTAGTGGTGTTAAAGACAAAAAACAAAAAGGGTTAATTCTATTATACATCGGATATTTTTTAACGATTTTATTCTTTCAGGAATATGGTTTAATGGCTGTTTTTACTTTTTTTATCGCTCGTGGTTTAACTAAAGCTGCAATTAATTTCTGGAATGAAATTCAGGAAGAAGATGATGAGGATAAAGAAAATGAGGTTTTCCAAGCCGAGCCACTCAGAGAGTAAATTATGTTCGAAAAGCGCATTAAAGCAGCTGTAATTGGTGTAGGGAACATCGGGTATCATCATACAAGAATTTACTCAGGTATGGCAGACATTGAATTAATTGGCGTTTTTGATCCTTCTCTTAAAGCACGTCAAAAGATTGAACAAGCCTTCTCCGTCCCTTTTTTTTCATCATTGAAGGCTCTTATTGATTCAAAACCGGATCTAGTTTCTATCTGTGTGCCAACACATGTACATTTTGAGGTTGCAAAAACGTGTCTTGAATCTGGCATTCATTGTTTAGTTGAAAAACCATTAGCAACATCATTAGAACATATACAAGAACTTGCAAGAACGGCAGAATCGCGAAACTTAATGTTAACAGTTGGGCAAGTTGAGCGATATAATCCTGCTGTATTAGAATTAAAACGTATGATTGATGGCGGTGAACTGGGCGAAATCGTACATATTGCTTCAAAAAGGGTAGGGGGATATCCTCCGGAACTTACTGAAACCGGTGTTTTTTTTGATTTGGCTGTTCATGATTTAGATATCATTTTGCATCTACTCAATAAAGAACCAATTCGAGTTCGATCTCATAAGTTGCATGTGTTTAATAACCAAGTTGATGATGCTTCAACTATGTTTTTAGAGTTTGAAAACGCAACAGCACATATTCAGGTTAACTGGATTACACCTGTAAAAATGAGAACCTTATCGGTAACAGGAACAATAGGTTATGCCGAACTCAACTTCATTGATCAGCGTATTGATATATTTTCCAGAAATGTGAATCCTGATGACTTTGAAGAGAAAGATTTTCACGAATTCTTGCACAAATTTTCGAATCCTGAAAAAAAAACATGGACACCTGCTCAAAAACAAGAGCCTCTAAAAAATGAAATTCAACATTTTATTGACGTTGTTCGTGGTAATGCAACGCTGAATGTTACCGTTGACCAAGCTTATCGAACCATGAAATGGCTCACAGCATGATTGAACTTCGCGTTGATTCCATAGAATCTGTTAACGAGTTGGAATGGAGTGCATTCTATCAAAAATCAAATAATGCCACATTATTTTCAAAACCGCAGTTTTATCGCTATCACGACGAAGTAAAACCTGTTCTGTTTTATAGCTTTATCATAAAAAATCAATTGGTTGCTACGTGTGTTGGAGCTACTCTAAACCAAGAGTTTCGTTCACCTTTTGCTGCTTCATATGGCGTAATCTCTTTTGATCAACATTTAGGTTTTGAAAAACAACAACGTATAGTAGAATCGTTTCTCGATTTCGCAACGAACCAAAAGTGGAAATCTATTCAATTTACACTACCTCCTCTTTGTTATTCTAAAAAGCCAGATCAGTCAATTGATTTCATTTTGCGATATAAAGGCTTTACCGAAGAACAAACCTTGATTAGTTCCGTTATCAATTTGAACGAATTTGATGATTCCTCGTTGCATTTGAAGGCATTTCAACAGCTTAAAAAAGCTC
>CAZIQX010000018.1:19069-27304 GCA_964541325.1 uncultured Chitinophagales bacterium
ATGGTGTTACTATCAAAAAATTATCGATACATGATCTTGAAGCGTTCTATCCCATTTTATTAGACAATAAAAGCCGGTTTGATCTAAAACCAACCCATACACTTTCTGAGTTAAACCAACTTTTTCGCCTTTTTTCAGAAGAAATGTTGTTGTATGGTGCTTTTTATGATGGCAAATTAATAGCCGGTGCTTTAAACTTTGTGGCTAGCAGTACCACAGTTTTATGTTTTTACATTGCGATGGATTATGCCTATCAGCAACTTCGGCCCATCAATTTGTTGAATTACTTTTTTATTCGTGATGCTCAACAACGGGGATTTCAGTATCTGGATTTAGGTGTTTCGCATGAAACAAATACAGAAAATCCGATGGACCCTCGAATTAGCTTAATTCGATTTAAAGAACATTTTGGAGCTACGGGTCAGTTAAGAACGCGACTTAAGAAAATGCTTTAAACTTTTGCGATAGTTTTTCCTTTGGGTTGCCCTTCCCGAATAGCCAATTGACCACATCCTGCATCAATATCATCCCCTCGAGAACGGCGTACTGTTGCACGAACTTTTTGTTTGGTTAAAACCCGCATGAAATTGTCAAGACGTGATTCATCAGCTCGATTTAGTGAAACCCCCTGTACTTTATTGTACATAATGATGTTGATTTTACTAGGAACCCAACGTGCAATTTCGGCTAATTGAAGGGCATCTTCTTTTGAATCATTAAATTGATCAAATAATAAATATTCGTAAGTAAGTGGATTCTGAGACTTTTTGAAATAAAACTGTAAAGCTTCTTTGAGTGATTTTAAATCCATTGACTCATTAATAGGCATGATTTTATCGCGTTTTTCATCATTAGGGGCATGAAGTGAAATGGCTAAATTAAACGGTTGATTTTCTTCACCAAAGCGTTTTATCATTTTTGTGAGTCCCACTGAGGAAATTGTGATTCGTTTGGGTGACAAGCCAATACTTTTAGGTTCACAAACGATATGGGCTGATTCAATCACGTTTTCATAGTTGTGAAAAGGTTCTCCCATTCCCATATACACGATATTTGTAATACGTTTGCCATATTTCTCCAACGTAAACAAATTGATGTAAGCTAATTGATCTACAATTTCGCCAACCTTTAAATTACGAAACAGCCCCATTTTCCCTGTAGCACAAAATGCACATCCAAATACACAACCTACTTGAGAAGAGACACATACAGTAAGTCGGTCTGCCACACCATCGTCAAAAAATTCAGGAATTAAAACAGACTCTATGCGTTTTCCATCTAAAAGCTCAAATAAAAATTTTGTAGTACCATCCATAGAAACCTGTTGCTGAACCGGCCGAATGGTGTAAATAGAAGCTTTTTCTTTTAATTGCTCACGTGCCTGTTTTGATAAGTTGGTCATTTCATCAATCGAAGCCACATTCTTTTGGTACATCCATTGGAAAACTTGTTCAGCGCGATATTTCTCAAAACCTAATTCATCAAAAAAATGTTTTAATTCGGTTCTGTGGAGTGATTTTAAGTCAGTAAGTGGGGTAGAGTTTGTCATGCCCAAAAATACAAGAATATGAACGCGATAGCTAAACCGAAGGAGTTTTTAACCAATTCGCTTTCATCACAAACTAAAGAAACAAATAGCCAATCAAAAAAAGCTTTTTAAGTCTTAAATTATTGAGTAAATTCAA
Source organism: uncultured Chitinophagales bacterium (assembly GCA_964541325.1). GTDB lineage: Bacteria > Bacteroidota > Rhodothermia > Balneolales > M1805 > M1805. The sequence continues at coordinate 20,755 of CAZIQX010000018.1, forward strand.
AATTATTGTTCTTTTTATCACAAATCATTCATAAGGAGGCAACATGTATCGAATGAACAAGATACAATTTGCTTTTTGGAGCCTAATGACACTATTTTTCATTGCAGGGTTGGCCAAAAACGTTCAGGCACAAGACACAACGGCTGTTGTTACAATTACCTTTCATGTTGATATGTCAATTCCCATTGAATTTGGTCATTTTGATAGAGATGTAAATGCCGTTTGGGTACGAGGTGGATTTAATGATTGGGGTGTAACTGATGCATATAAACTTACAGACCCTGATATTGATGGTATTTATTCTCTTACTGTAGACTTGATACCCAATAAATACGAATACAAGTTTTTTGCAAGCACATTACAAAATCCTGAAACATGGGAAGATAATTTACCTGATGGACTTAATGGAAATCGTGTTGTCGACTTAGTTTCAACAATAGATTTACCTGTGGTGGCTTTTAATGCCGTTTTTGAAGATCTGAGAAATGAGGAATTGGTCACAACCGAAGTCTTCTTTACAGTGGATATGTCGGGTGCAATTCAAAGAGGGGAGTTTGACCCGAATGATTCGTTTGAAAAAGTAGCCGTAGCAGGTGCATTTAATGCTTGGAATACGAATTTTGCATCCAATGAAGTGTTAACAATGACGTTAAAGGAAGGTTCGATTTATGAGGCATCTGTTGTACTTGAAAATCAAGTAGTTGGAAGCGAATTTGCCTATAAGTTTATTTTTTGGGATAACTCCAAAGGCTTTGTTTTTTGGGAAACGATTGATAATGACGAATTCATCAATCGCGAGTTTACTATTGATAATACCCAAGGGTTAACCGAAGAAGGATACTTTATTACCTATGCAAACGATCCTTTAAATCCTCCTCATTTTTCAGGAATTCCTCCATTTATTCCCGATAGCAATCAAGTTATTACCAGTCTTTTAGATGCCTTTTTACTTGCTGATATCGATACCGTAATCACGGTTGAGGCTACAGTAACCTCTCCTGATTATGGGTTTAATAATGCCCAATTTTTTGCTCAAGATGAAACAGCAGGAATGTATTTTTTCATGCCTGGAGTGGGTGGCGAGGTGAATGGTGCAATCGTATTACCTGGAATGATGTATCAATTCACAGGTTCAGTGGTTACTTTTAACGATTTCAAAGAGTTTATACCTACACAGATTCAATTTGTGGCTGAATCAGATTTGCCGGATCCGCTTACTATCATGGCCGAAGAAATGGCTACCAATCCAGAATTAAACAATACTAGAATTACAGTATCGAATGTACGTTTAACCGGTGGAAATTGGCCAATAAATCCAGCAACAGTTGGAGGTTCTACATCAGTTATGGCCGAAAGTGATGGTATTCCAATCCTCATTGATATTGATCGCGGACAATCGTTTTACGACGGTTCTCCAATACCGGAAAGTCCGTTTTCACTAACAGGAATCTTTTCCTCAGAAATGGGAAAATTTAAAATTCGTCCATTTTTTGATGGAGAAGTTTCATATTCACATACTCCAAGTGATACTGTAGTGGTAGTATTTTCTGTTGATATGAGTGTTCAAAAAGCTGCGGGTGTTTTCACTGAAGCAGAAGAAGTTCGAGTAGTGGGCAATTTTAATGGATGGAATCCTTTTGATAATAGCTATGCTATGTTGTCGGATACCTCATTGGTATACTTTACAACTCTTGTTACCCCAAACAATATTCCTGCAATTCAATACAAATTTGTTACTGTAGAGGAAAGCGGAAGTATTACCTGGGAAGAACCTGATCCTGCTGTATCACCCGTAACTGCTGATGAATACAGAAATCGATTTTTCGAGTTCACTATGGTTGAACCGGTAGATGTGGATGGTCGATTACACTATCAAATTCCTACCGTGTATTTCAGCGATATATCCGATACATCTCAAGTTTTGAAAGATGTAATCAGGATTAACGTAGCAGAAGTGGTTAGTGTAAAAACAACGCGAGTAGAAGTTCCAATTTGGATTGAATTTGAAGGAGCTGCTCACACATCGTCAATCGAACTTGATTTTGGCGGACTCGATTTCAACCTGATGAATTTTTCAGTTGATATAAGTAATAGTTTGGTAGAAAGTTATGGCTGGCAACTAGTAACCAATCAAATAAATGGTGAACTTAAAATTGCAGCTTCCGGTGCTGAAGCATTGGCTCAAACAGGACTATTATTCTCATTAGTGGTTGATTTATCCGATCAAATTGATTTGGGAACGTATCCGATAGCAATTTCTTCCATTATCATTGATGAAAATAGCCCGTTTATTGTTGAGGGAAGAAACGGAAGTATAGAACTCATTCAAGCAAGTTTAGGTGATGTGAGCCTTAATGGCGAAATCAGAGCCTTTGATGCTGCTTTAGTTTTAAAATGGTTGGTTGGTTATGAAGAACTAAATGAATTGCAGCAAATTAATGGTGATGTTACACTTGATGGAGAACTTACCGCGCTTGATGCAAGTTACATTCTAGAGTCAGTGGTTGGTTTAACCACGTTACCGGTTCAAAATGTGGTTACCGGTAGAGTTGAGTCTATTGAATTTGGTGCTATATCTGTATCACAAGGTTCTATAATTGAAATTCCAGTGATGCTTTCTGAAATGAGTGAAGTGAAAGCTCTAACCGGTGAAATTAATCTTGGCGAAGGTTGGTACACAGAAGCATCATTCACTTTTGATGACGCATTTTCAGCATTTCAAACGGAAATCAATCAGTCAAATAATCTGATTCGATTTACAGCTGCGGGTCCATTAACTAGTTTGTCCGATGCAAGATTGGGTACTCTAACATTAATAGTATCCGACTTACTCGAAGCGGAAAATCAGCAAATTATGATCGAGAAATTGCGTTGGAATGAAGAAGAGACTGTGCATGAAGTTGCTAATTTGAATTTGGAAGTGGTAATAACAGCCGTAGAAGAGTTGTTAACTCCTAATCTGTTTTCGCTTGAACAAAACTACCCCAATCCATTTAACCCAAGTACTACAATTCGTTACTCAATTTCTGAGGCTTCAAAAGTACGACTAACGGTATTTAATGTATTGGGTCAAGTAGTTAGCACTTTAGTTGACTCGCCTCAATCCGCTGGAACTTATACAGTTTCGTTTGATGCAAGTAATTTATCAAGTGGAATGTATCTCTATCAATTAGAAGCTGGTTCGTTTACAGAAACCCGCAGAATGACATTAGTTAAATAATTAACGATTAAAATCAGGAATAAACCGGTTGGTTTTTGCCAACCGGTTTAAGTTAGGAGATCAACGTATGAAATCTGTTTTTTTAATCGTTTCTATTTTTTTTATTGTGGTAGAATTAACTGTAGCACAAGAAGTTACTGTTCAATTTCGTGTTGACATGAATCAAGCTATTCAATATGAAATGTTTCAAAAAGATGTTTCAAAAGTTTTTTGGCGCAGTAACTACAATGACTGGAGTTTAGCCGATTCTATGAAGGATTATAATAATAATGGAGTTTACGAAATCGAAAAAACGTTGCCTTTAGCTGAAATTGCGTACAAGTTTTATGTTCAAAATGGAACAGGATTTACAGATGGTTGGGAGCTAGGCGAAAATCGCATTAAAACAATTACAAAATCAGAAATAGTACATCCGGAATTATTTAGAGAGGAGTACAAGAATTTGGGCTCATCATCCCACGCTTTACTGCGTCTCATTCCTGAAAGTCAAAGAATAGTTTATGGAGAACAAGACACTCTTGTAATTGAATTAAACGTGGATATTGATGTTATTCAAGACTCAATCTCAGCCATGGAATTTGAAATTATTAGTTCGGAAAATGCAGAAATAAAAGCAGTTTTATTAAATGAAGAAATGCAAAGCCGGAATATGCAACTTGTGGCGAATCATATAAACAAATATTTGGTAAAGGTAGGATTCGCATCAACCGAATCCATATCTGGTAATATTCCATTTATGAACATCGTTTTAGAAAAAGAAGAAGTAAATGAGGATCCGGTAAAAGTTGAGTTACATTCTATTTTGGTTGATGAAAGAAACGATATACCGGTTTATAGCTATGATGGTGCAATCTACTTTCAGTCAGCATTGATTGGAGATGTAAATCTTGATGGACTGATTTCTGAAGCTGACAAGCAGTTTGTAATCCATCAGGTACTTTCTAAAGGAATTCCCTATTGGGAAAATCACTTGCCGAAAATGGATGCTAATGGTGATTTAACCCAAAATGGTGATCTTAGTCTTTTAGATGCGTTTGTATTAGATCAATGGTTGCGTTATCAGATCGAGCTTAATAATCAATTGAATTTGCAGCCGGTTTCATTTCAGCCCAACTGGAAAACGGAAAAAAATGAGGAAGGTCAATGGAAAGTGGTCTTGAGTTTAAATAATTCGGCACCTGTGAAATCGGCCATTTTTTATACAAGAGCTTCCAATCTTCCAATAGGATTATTGCCTGTTTCAGCAAATGAATTGGAATGGGAAGTCCAAAGCTTTTTTAGCCCCGAAATCAACGACAATGCAACCCCTTGGAATATTGGGGTTATTTCAACGGCTACGGAATCTTCTATAAAACCCTTAGAAATTGAATTTAGTGTTCAAGACTATTCAGGAATGGGTATGAACCCTTTTATGGATGCACAGCTCATTATTGACAGTTTACGATTCAATGAAGACCCCATCATAGCAGTTGGTGACACATTAAACTTCGATTTTTTGACAGTTAATGTGGATGAAATACCAAATTCTAAAAAAAGAATGACTCTTTTTCCAAATTATCCAAATCCATTTAACCCAACAACAACCCTATCATTTTTATTACCTGAAAGTATGTGGGTAGAACTTACTATTTATTCAATTGAAGGAAGGAGAGTGATGCAGGTCGTAGATGAACATCTTCGTTCAGGAATGCATGAAATTACTATTAATGCATCCCATTTACCAACTGGCGTATATTTTTATCGGCTACAAAGTTCTACAGAAAGTGCGGTAAAAAGTATGTTACTTCTTAAGTAAAATTCAGCAAGTGTTCTGAGGTACTTTCATTCGCTGAGTTTTGTTCATGAAGCCCGACAAGCTAAAGTCGGGCTTTTTTTGTTTTGAGTGATATTTAAAAAGCCTTAAAAGAAAAGGAATAGATGATAAAAACCTAAATCAAAGCAGGTGTTTTTGGCTGAAAATCCTAATTGAGTTTAAAAGTTGAGCGGTTTCTCGCTAATAGAAAAACGCTTTTTTTGAATTTTTTTTAAAAAAAAGACTTGAAAAGATTTTCAGACCTTTTTATCTTAATTGTAACCTCAGAACAGAACTGAACTCAACACTCAGTTCACAAAATCACCTTGAAAGGGGGCTCCCATGAGAACCTCAGCCGAAAAAAGAAGAAACGAAAGATTGCTTGAAAAAACGCGCTATACCATCCGGATAGAAATTGGATTTATTTTAGCGTTGTTGATTATGATAAGCTTGTTTAAGATGGAATTAAAACCATCTGAAGAGGCCATGCTGATTACAACTGTAGAACAAGAAACAGTGAAAATGGAAGACATTGAAGTGACCAAACAAATCACTCGTCCACCACCACCTCCACGTCCTATTGTTCCGGTAGCGGTTTCAAATGACGAAATTATTTTAGATGAAGAAATCAATATTGATGCAGAATTTGATCTCGATAATTTGACAGAATTTGAAATGCCAGCTCCTCCAGCTGAACCCGAAGAAGAAGTTGAAGAACAAGTTTTTGTAGTGGTGGAAAAAATGCCTGAATTAAAAGGTGGCATTGCTGCACTTATGAAACACATCCGCTATCCTGAAATTGCTCGCAAAGCCGGTTTAGAAGGTCGTGTTTATGTTCAGTTTATTATTGATGAACGCGGAAAAGTGCACAATCCGGTGGTAGTTCGCGGCATTGGTGGTGGTTGCGATGAAGCAGCTATCGAAGCGGTTAAAAAGGTTACTTTTACGCCTGGTTTACAAAGAGGTAAGCCCGTAAAAGTAAAATATAGTCTGCCTATCATGTTCAAATTGGAAAAAAACAAAGACATGGAAAGCAGATAGTTGTGAAGGATTAATGATTGTTAAATACTGACAGGGTAAACGCAAAATAACAGCACGAACACATCTTGAAAAGGTTGAATGACGGTTGCTTCTCTTAAAAGGATGAAACCAAGTAAAGGGAAGATTAGTCGTGCTGAGGTGAAGGTCGGGTAGAGATGCCCGACCTTTTGGTTTTTATATAGATCAATAGAACCGTTCAACTAGATTGAAAAAGTCGCCATCTAAGTATATAATAATTAGATATTAAACTTTACAAGAAAGACGATTTTAGTCAAGAAAAACTTCAATTTAAAGTTTCTAAGTAGAAATAATTTTGGAGGTTGGTCGAATGGATAGAAGTAATTGTTGGGCTTTAATTTGGGGGTTAGTTGAACTTTTGAAAGTCTAATTGATGCTTGAGTAGTATAAATTTTGTAAAATGAAAGATATCATTATTCATAGTTCTTTTATAAATCAAAATAAAACAAATAAATAAAAATAATAAACCAATCAGTTGT
>CAZIQX010000019.1:0-3513 GCA_964541325.1 uncultured Chitinophagales bacterium
AAATGATAGAGTTAATCCCCAAATACATATCAAATACGCGCAAAGCCCCTAATACGAGTATAATATCAAACAGAAATAAATATTCAGGTTTGAGCATAACCATAAGATTCTGATAGTTTAGGATGATTATACCATATATCAATGAACCTAATAGAAATAAATTTATCGAACTATCCTTATATAATTGATCAATTGCTGAGATATCATTTTTTTTCCATAGCTCAGCAACTATAGGGGTTGCAATTCTATACATTGCATTGCTTGGAATATAGATTACAGAACAGATATAAGTTGCAATTGCATAAAAGCCTACGTTTTTTAACGGTTCTATTTCTAAAAGAGACCCAATCATCACAGCATCGATATTAGTAACAATCATAGCCGAAGCTCCTGTAAGCACACTATAAAACGTATATTTATTTATTTCGGGAAGACTCAAACTCTTCAATTGAATTGTCATACAATTAAAACTATTCCAAAGCAAACCAAGATTATCTACAAGAACTATCAATGCTATAAACAAATAGCTTAACGAATAAAAGAGCATAAATTGATAGAAGGAGAAAAAGTCACAAAAATACAACAGTGCAGAAATAAGCCACAAAAAACGAATCGCAATCGTTTTTAAAAAGTTGGTAAGAATTGTTTTTTTTATGGCTTGGGACGCAGATTCGATTAGATTAAAAATGGCTAAACCAACTGTAAACAGAATGAGAAATAAATAATAGTTCTCGAAAAGGTTATTTTCTGTACGAAATCGGTTAATTATTTGTGATTGAAATACCAAAAGCAGTATTACAACTACAAGTAATCCTAACGATGCATAAATTACAATTAGAGTTAGAAATGAGGCTTTCTTTTCAGCATCTAGTTTATAATAATTGAAGAATTTTAAAATTGTTCGTTGGGTACCTATTAGTGAAAACTGAGCAACTAGAGCTGAAAAAGAAATGAACAATCGGGTTAAACCAAACTCATCTGCTTTTAAAAAAAAAGGAAATAAAACAACTACATTTACAAAACCAATAAATACACCAACATAGTTGATAAATGTGTTTTGTATTGTTTGTCTTTTTACAATTCCCACTTTAATGTAGCCTCCCTTTTGCTAATTCGTCGTGTACAAAAGAGACTTCTTCATAACTTGCAGATACTCCAAAGAGCTTGTACCCATTTGAGCGTAGTTTTTCAACAATTTTTTGTGATCTAGGATAATCCATTGGAAACATTCGATCATGAAACTCAATTAGTAACTGAACAATTTGAATACCTGAGTCCAAGATATTTTCAATTACCTCATACTCCATACCTTCAATATCCATTTTTAAAACATCAATCTTAGTATGACCAAGTTGGTTTGCAATATCTTTCAATGACTTTACTTCTACTTGAATAGTGGATTCGGTATTCATCACATCACTAGCATATAAACTTCCTGATACAGCTCGCGGACTTGCTGGCATAAAGAACGTTTCCATACCTGATGTTGGGGCAATACCAATCTCATGGAATTGAAATAGATTGGAAAGTCTCAATGATTTAATGTATTGGATAGATTTTGGTGTAGGATCAAATGCAAAGATCTTGCAATTATGTTTTGCTATACACTTTTTATCAAAGGATATATCAGTACCGATCCCAAATGAATACACTATAGAATCTAGATTTAATAATGATGGGATGATAAAAAATCCCCCATAACTAGTACCGTACCAAACTTTTTTAAAGTTATTACTATCTATTTTAAGATGTTTTATATCGTTTCTATCTGTAGTTAGTTTTATAATTACTTTACGTTTAACAGACCTAACATTTTGCAAAAAATCAGCAACAAGTTTTCTAAATCTCACAAGCCAAACACTTTTAATTTTTTATTTACCTGTTTGTAGCCCCAAAAAGTAGTGACGTAATAAAGTAGATTTTTTATTGACCACTCCGATCTTTTAAAAAAGTGTCGTGCTAATTTAGTTTCACCCATCATATAATGATATTTTGCTTTTGAGCTATAGGCTCTTGAATAGGCTTTTTTAAACTCACTAGGGTATTTATCTGCATAACTTTCTATTGTACTTAATGAAGCATAAAAATCATTACGTCTATAAATTTTATTAAGTGATAAATTACCACCATCTAGAACTCTATTAATTAAAGGTTTGTTGATTTGCAAAGTCTTCATGTTCTCAAAAAGCTTTAGTACCCAATCATAATCTATCATCCCAAAATTTTCTTCAAAACGAATATGTTTTTTCGAATTGGGAAAAACAAGAGTACTCATATAAGTATTTTGAGTTTTCCAATTTCTTAAGAAAATATTTGTGAAAGTTTCGTTTACATCAAACTCTAATAACCCTTTTTTTGAGTTTGAACTAATAACTGTCTTGTTTGTTTGAGTCCTGGGGTCAATTAAATAATAACCTGAAAAGATTATTCGATCTTCAGCAAGAAATGGTAATGTCGTTTCTATTTTATTTTCAAGCCACGTATCATCGTGGTCATTGATACAAATAAAATCACCACTTGCTAGCTCTAATCCAATATTTCTCCCCTTATTTGGCCCGCCTGAATTTTTATCATTTTGAATTAGTATTACACGATTGAAACCTCGGATTATATCAATGGTCTTATCAGTTGAGTGGTCATCAATAACAATAAGTTCTAATTCAAATTTCTCGTCAATCCCCTTTTGTGATAAAATAGAAGACAGTACGTTACCAATTGAGCGCTCAGAATTATACGTGGTTATAATTACTGAAATTTTTATCATAAAAGTTGAATTATTTACCTACCCAATTGGGGGTATATTGAGTAGAAATTGAGCTGATTATATCTTTATTTTTAAAAACTGAAGATACTTTAGTCACCTTTTAATTTCAATGCACACCAAACACTTACTCTTACAAAAGTAGAATTTATCATGTATCAATTTTTAACACAGACAAACAGTTTATGAGCGAATACACTCCTTTATTGTATTCCATTAAAGACTAGTAATTTCCGATTCTAGAAGAATTATCTTTCGTTTAGTATTTCAGCTACCTCAATATCTGTCAAGCTCGTTGTGTAAAAAGTTAACTCATCTAATATAAATGGAGAATAAGCTAAATAATTATCAAAATTGCCATATCTACCAATGTAAACAGGCCTATCCACTGACATTGCGGAACGTTTGATAGTAGAACTTACAATTACGTCACCATTTAATAGAATTTCAGCTAATTCTGTTTCAGCATTATATCTAACGATATAATTAAACCACTCTCCCAATGGATAGGCATCGTTTGATGTATGTATTACTGCGTACTGATCATTAGAATCTGCAATTGAGAATGCTAAAATACCATGAATATTATTGTATGGATAATAGTAACCCCCAATGCCCATATTTAATAAATACGCCGGTTGATCATGGGAAGTAAATGGAATCTGAATAATAGGATTTGGACCAAGACCTGAATAATGTTCATAAACATTTACCCAAGCGCTAATTGTAAATGATCTCGAAGTAAAAAATTC
>CAZIQX010000019.1:3523-14632 GCA_964541325.1 uncultured Chitinophagales bacterium
TGATTTCCATAAGTTGTTACTGCGTGCTCATATACCGATAAATCAATTGGTCGTTCATCAAAATTTAAGTATAAACCAACCTTGTTCTGAACTGGTGGATTACCATTTACGACAAATGTTAATGTATCGTTTTGAATACTCGAAAACTCTTCATTATCATAAACCCAAGTTAAACTCTCATACCCTTCTGAACTAAAAGTAAATTGTATAGAATCAACAGCTGATGGAAGATACACTTTATTGATACCTTTAACGATGCTCATATCTGAATATCTTGTCTGAGAAATTAATGCTCGTAAAGAGCCCGAAACGGTTCGTTCATTTTGATCATCATAAAATCGAAAATAGGTCTCTATTACTTCAGGGAGTGTTAATTGAAATGAATTATATCCAAAACTTGAAGCTGTTCTATCCAAAATTGGCAACACTTCAACCATCACTTTATTTACTTCACCTGAGCCTACATCAAAAGAAAGTGGCAAAGATTTTTCAACCAAATAGGACAATTCTGAACCAGATAGAGGAGTGGCAAAAAGTGTGATATTACTATCATTTACCGCAAAAAACTCTGTAATCACATAGTCGCCGGCTGGAATTTTTACATGCTCAGTAATCAACTCTCCTGCAAATTCCAAAACATCTACTTCTAATCGCTCATAAATATTCTCAGAAATATTTATATCGGAGAATGATAGTACTACTTTTGAAATATCTGTTAACTGTGGCTCTTCTGCCAACGTTGAGGTGGCTCTTTTTTGTAGCCCAACATCCTGTCCTTTTATCTCAAAAGAAACAGAAACAAGTTCGTTTTTTATCGATGAATTATTTTGATTACATGAGTTTATCAACCCGATTATTAATAAGAAAGCAAAAATCTTTTTCATAAGTATACCAAACAATTTTTTTTAATTAAGTAGAAATATAACCGAAACTCATAGAATTTCAAATAAAAAAAGAGAGCCTAAGCTCTCTTTTTTAAACTATTTCTGATAACTATAAAACCCTTGTCCGGTTTTGTCGCCGAGTTTTCCTGCATCTACCATTTTTACCAATAAAGGGCACGGACGATATTTGGAATCTTTAAATCCTTCATAAAGCACATTTAAAATAGCCAAACACACATCAAGCCCAATAAAATCGGCTAAACGCAGTGGTCCCATAGGATGAGCCATACCTAGCTTCATCACTTCATCAACAGCTTCAGGTGTAGCAACGCCTTCATACACAGCAAAGATGGCTTCGTTGATCATGGGCATCAAAACACGATTGGATACAAAACCCGGGAAATCGTTTACCTCAACCGGAACTTTACCTAATTGTTTTGACAATTCCATGATGGTTTGGGTAACAGCATCTGTAGTATCGAGTCCACGAACCACTTCAACCAATTTCATCATTGGCACGGGGTTAAAGAAATGCATCCCAATTACTTGCTTAGCCCTTTTAGTAAATGCAGCAATTTTAGTGATGGAAATTGATGATGTGTTTGAAGCCAAAATGGTTTCAGGTTTAGTCACTTCATCCAATTTTTGAAAAATTGATTTTTTGAGCTCGACATTTTCATTTACCGCTTCAACTACTAAATCAGCATCTTTTGCACCTTCTTCAATAGACAAAAATCCACTGATTCTACCCATAGACTCATCCATCTGAGCTTGAGTAATTTTTTCTTTACTCACCATACGAGTGAGGTTTTTTGAGATAGTTCCCAATGCACGGTCTAAAAATTCTTGTTTGGTTTCGATGAGATGAACGCGGAATCCAGATTGTGCAAATACGTGGGCGATTCCATTTCCCATAGTTCCGCCGCCAATTACGGCTACTGTAGAGATTGTCATAAAATGGTTTAATTAGTTCAAAAAAACGCTTCCAAAGATACGAAGGTTTAGATGATTCGATAGGATTTTAGAAAAGGTTTAAGTCGTAGAGTGTTAGGAAAAGTTATAGAGGTTTAGAGGTATAAAGGTTTAAAGTAGTAAGTAGTAAGTAGTAAGGGCTTTAGGGATTTTTGCTTCCTACTTCCTACTACCTACTTCCTGCTTCCTGCTTCCTACTTCCTGCTTCCTGCTTCCTGTTTGCTGATTCCTGATTGGTGAATGATGTAATTAACACGATCATACACCTCAGAATATTATCTTATGCGTTAGGTATTGAGCTTTCATATCCTTCCAGCATTGAGCTTCAAACTACTTGCTTTTAGAGCTTTCTACATTTAGCCTTCGGCCTTTTGCTTTTAACAAAACCTTTCAAAATGTTCAGCAATCAGTATTTAGATGTATTCAAATCCTGTTTTCTTAAATAGCTCCTGAACCATTTCTTCTGCCGTTTCGCGTGTTCGAATTTGTTTATACGAACCATCTGAAAACAAAAGAACCTCAGCTGGGAAAGCCCTACGATTGTATGGCGAAGCCATGGTCATTCCATAGGCACCGGCATCCATAAATGCAATCAAATCACCTTCCTCTGTTGGCGCAAGTTCGCGATCTGAGGCAAAAATATCGCCACTTTCACAGATATTCCCTGCCACTTCATAACGCTGAGTGGTGGGCTTATCAAAATGAGTAATATTAATGATGTGATGATAAGCCTCGTACATAACCGGACGCACTAAATGATTAAAACCGGTATCAGTACCTAAATAAACCCTATTTCCCTGATTTTTAACCGTGTTTACACGCGCTAATAACACGCCAATATTCCCAACAATATAACGCCCAGGTTCAAACCAAAACTCAACTTCCGGATGAAGTTCCAAAAAACGCTGAAGCATAGGTTTGGTAATGGCTTCAAATTCTTTTACATCGAAAGGTTTTTCACCCGGTTGATACGGAATTGGCAAACCTCCCCCAAAGTTGATACTGTTCAAAACCGATAGCTGAGATGCTATGGATAACATCTTGTCAATAGCGTTTAGTAAGTTTTGTGGCTCCTTAATTCCACTACCAATATGCATATGAATGCCGGTGATTTTTACGCGATACTGAGCAGCAACAGCAATGCTTTCCTGAATCTGATCGATGCGAATCCCAAACTTACTATCTTTATTTCCTGTAACCACTTTTGAATGATGTCCATCACCAATATCGGGTTTAATACGAATAGAACACGTAGAATTGGGATTTGCTTTGGCGAATTTCACCAATCGCGTAAATGAACCAATATTTAAACGAATACCGGCTTTAATCGCTGACATCATTTCTTCGTCAGTCATGTTATTTTCTGTGTAAAAAATGGAATCCGGTTGAACAAAATGAGAACCTAAAAGCGCCTCTTCATAACTTACCGTATCAAAGCCAAATCCATGTGCGGCAATGCGTTTTAAAAGATGAGGATTATCGTTGGCTTTCATGGCATATAACCATTTTACCGGCAAATCCTTAAACAGATTTTTCAATGATAAAATATTGGCTTCTAATAGATTTTCGTGATAGATATACGTTGGCGTTCCGAATTGATGCGCAATATCAGCGTAAATTCGACTTATTTCAGGGGTAATAGCAAATGCGGGCAAGGACGTATTATTTAGGTTGATGCAAATGGGATGTGAAGTTTACAAAATACAGCTGAAAGGTGAAAGGATTGTAGATACTGGCTAATAGTAGAAAGCTTAAAGTCGAAACAATAAAGTACGAAGCTTGAAGCTCGATACTCGAAGCTCGATGTCAGAAGCATAAACGATTCTAGTTGAACGTTAACGATCGAATGTTGGATGTATAAACTCGATTGCTTATAAATAACACTTTGTGGATTTTGAAAATTAGAAGCAAAAATGATAGATCAAAACTCCCCTGACTTCCGACTACTTTAAGCCTCTACATCTTTAATGCTTTATAATTTTTGCTAAATCCTAACACCTTACGACTTAAACCTTTTTGATAATACTCCCTACTCCCACTTAACTTCTTTATACCTCATACAAGATCCAATTTCAACTCTTAGGTGGTCGAAATCCCATCGGGTGATGTTTTCTCCATGCACAAGCTGCTCCAACGATACCTGCGTTATTTTCAAGCAAAGCCGGCATAATTTCAGCTTTAGTTTTTAATTCTTTAGAAAATTTTTCGAATTTTTTAGATGCACCGCCACCTACAATAATCACGTCAGGCCACAATAAAAATTCAATACGTTCCAAATACTCATTAAATCGTTTTCCCCATTTATCCCATTTCAATTCTTCCTTCTTGCGAGTAGCATCCGATGCATATTTCTCACCAACTTGCTCTTTTACGATAATGTGACCAAATTCTGTGTTTGGCAATAAAACTCCATCAGTAAAAATGGATGATCCAATTCCAGTTCCAACAGTAATCACCACAACCACACCTAGCTTGTCTTTTCCGGCACCAAAATTCATCTCTGCCAAACCGGCCGCATCCGCATCATTTACAATTTGATAATCATTGCCGGTGTATTCCTTGAATAACTCTTTAGCATTCACACCAATCCAGGATTTATCAATATTTGAGGCAGTACGAACAACACCATGTTGAATCACTGCCGGAAATCCGCAACCAATCTGACCTTTCCACTCAAAAAAATCCACCAATTTCTTAATCGTTTCCGCTACTTGAATGGGGGTTGCTGGTTTTGGTGTCTCAATTCGATGGCGCTCGGTAAGCATTTCGCCCGTTACTGTATCAACGATAGCACCTTTTATTCCCGAACCACCAATATCAATACCTAAGATTTGCATAAACCAAATGTTAAATGAATATCACGACGAATGGCACTGTTTACCTATCCTTCAGTTAAGACAAAATAGTATTTTTTTATGGCTGATGTGTGTTAATTCTTGTACAACTTTTGATTGCCCAAAGTTATTTGCAGTAAAAACAAAACCATGTTTAGATATTTATTTAGCCGTTTTCACTGTTAAACCATAGGATTTTAGAACTTCCGGTAAATTCAAGCTTGCTTTCACATCATCAAAACGAAGAATTTTTCCATCCGGGCTAAGTAGAACAACAAGCGGTATTCCGCCACCCCGATAAGCTTTGAATAATGGATTTTCAAATTCTTTTCCCCCATACAGTTGCACCCAAGGCATTGGAAATCGATTGATACTCGAATTCCAGGTTTCATAGGATTCATCCAAACCAATGCCAACAAATTCAATCTCATTGGTATCCAAACGCTTATATAATTCTGCCATATCCGGAAATTCTTCTAAACATGGAGAACACCAACTTGCCCAAAAATCAAGAAACACATATTTACCCTTAAAATCGGATAACCGAACCGTATCGCCCTCAACGTTAGGAAACGCAAAATCTAAAGCAGGCTCACCGGGTTGAACTTTTTTCATTTGATTATAAAACGATGTAATAAAATCAGTGTATTCCGGATACGAGTCTGTCCATTTTTGCACAAATTGAATCATGGATTTAGTGGCTTCTTCAAATGGGGCTTCACCCAATCGTTCTGCGGCAAGATACATTTCGGCAAAGGCTTGCGCTTTGTCTTCTTCAACAAATCGAAGAACTTCTAAACGTTTTATATTTAACGCATTGTACGCCAATCGATTAATATCATAAATCGAGGTTTCTTGACCATAAATAGTTCGAACAGAATCTGCGATTCCAAAACTATGCGCCCATGCGTTGGTGAAATCTCGAATTCCTGCTCGTTGCGATTCCAAACTTTTCAGACTGAAAAACTCAGTTGATCGTGCAGCTTCCATTACAGATTTTCGAACTTCATCCCGTTTGTTCAACGGCATTTTGGATCGATTCATCCATTCCAAACGTGCTACCAACCAATCACCTAAAGCCGACCAATACATAAATTCGAGTGGAGTTCCCATCAAAATCGATTTTCGATTTGATTGAATATCGTCGAGAATACGCAAGTACGCGCTGTTTTCACCCTTTGCAAATAGTGGCTTATCTCTCAAAAGTGCCTCTTGCATGGATTTTTCACTGTTTTTCAGGCTATAATACAATTCTTGTAAGCCTTTGGGATATCCTTCAATGGTAAATAAAGAATCCGTGTTTGCACGATTTAAGGTAATTTTTAAGTTTGTTTTTCCATCTAGATACAATGGAAAAGAACCCTCATTAAACGTGATCGTAACTACTTTAGGCAGAGTATTTTCATTAACGAAAAACAGGGTGTTTTCCGAACGAGGTGTTAAAGTGTCAATCCGCTTAGGGGCATATTTGTAATGTAGAGGTGCCTCTTCAACGAGAATAGTAGTTGGTTGATTGGGTTGAAAGTAAAATTCAACGAGTTGCCCATTAGGACGAGTACAAGTTGACAGAGCGATTAAACTTGCTAACAGAAGTAGAACGGATGATTTATTCATGCACTAAACTTACAAAAATTAGAGTCAATGGACAGTCGGAACTGTCCATTGTTCTCTTCAGGTCTATTTTTTTTCTTCACCAATGGTTTCTTTAACACTTCCACAAGTAAGCATCATGGAACCATAATAAGGGTTTAAAATATCTTTACTTGTACTTAACCAATAAGCTCCATTATTGTCATCGGCCATCGGACAAAACTGCACATAAAGCAATTCCTCATAGCCGTGATTTTTTGCCGCATGAATTAAATGGTCAGAAATCGGTTTTAATTCAGCTCGTAAGGCTTTGATATCTGTTGCATTTGCTGCTTTAGTGAAAGCAGCGAGCATCACACCATGTTTTTCACCCATCTTTTTACCTTCTTTCATGGTTTCTTTTTTACCTTTTCCCATCATTTTACCCATTTCTTTGGCATCTTTTTTCATTTCACCTGGCTTTTGAGCTGCCACTTCTTTTTGAAGTTCAACCGCAAATTTTTTGGCTGTTTCAAAATCATCAGAGTAAAGCGCTTTACTCATTTCTAAATAATTGGTAATCATGGTTTTAAGATGATTTTTGTGTGCATCAGTTTCCTGAGACCAAACCTTACCGGTAAAAAAGAATCCGATAATTAGTGTGAGTATGATTTTTTTCATTGGTTGTTTTCCTTATTGATTGTTGTATTTGTTTTGTTTGAAGTTACGTGAATTAAGAATTTATTTTTGGTGATGGTGAATTTGCATACAATTTGAACGGACGTTGCTAAAAAATCATCCAATGTATGCTGTATTTGTGATTGTTATGAACAAGTGAATTTTCAAAAAGAAGATTCTTCATAACCTGAACAATCGTGATTTAGATTAATTGTTGACATTACCAATCACGAATGTGCATATCAGCGAGATACATTGATACAGCTTTTTGATGCATATTTTCAGTGAAAAACTCGTATTAAAAGCTACATGATGCATACTGAACATTATCACTTAAACCTATTCGTTTTGCTTTCCTTCCGGTTTGAGACTTTCCAAAACTTCACCGCAAGTAAGCATCATATTTCCATAATACGGGTTCCGAATTTCAGACGCTTTACTTAACCAATTTGCGCCTTTATCATTGTCTGCCATAGGACAAAACTGCACAAAAACGGGAATTTCATTTGATTTATAACGCTTTACGAAAGCAATCAGCTGATCAGATAATCCAATAAATAATGCGCGTTGAAACCCTAAATCGTTGGTTTGATTCATTTTTTTAATCGTATTTTGAAAACTACTCCAATTTGGTATTTCATTTAATTCTCGAATATCACTTCTATTTTTCAACAAAACTAAACGAGTTGTAGCTAGTTCTGCATCGGATTGAACCAACGCATCCTTAACTTGAAAATACGCATCCAATACTCGAATGAATGCCTCCGTTTGGCGTTCACTCAAATTCAGGTTAGCTGGAATGTTTTGGTGATTTTGTGATGTATGTTCAAGTTCATTCATCTCCGGTTGATTCATCATGGAAGCCTTGCCAGCCAATTGGGCTGCACTGTCTAATTTAAAAACTCCATTGACAACCACTTCTTCCCCCTCACTCAAACCCGATGTAATTTCTACATAGGATTCATTTTCTGAACCGGTTGTAATTTCTCGAATTACATATTTCGTATCATCTTGTTTAACATAAACATACGAATGTTTTCCAGTCCATAATACTGCTGATTTCGGAATAGTTAAAACACCTTTACGTTCAACAAAAACACGTACATCAGCAATCATTCCTGGAAATAAACGATGTTCCGAATTTAAGAACGTTGCTCGAATCGTTTGAGTTCGTGTTAAGGGATTCATCACTGAACTGATAAAATCGATTGGTAAATCCCATGTTTTCTCTGAAATGGTTACCAGAATCGATGGACCAACTTGAAGAAACCCCATATCCGATTGAAAAGCTTGAGCTTCGAGCCAAAGTGTTTGGTGATCATCCCAAACAGCCCAAACTTGTCCTTTTGTAAGCATTTGTTTTTCTGACACTTCCCAAGATGTTATCATTCCCGATTCCAAGGCTTTTACCGGAAACACTTCCCAACTGTCACTTGCCGCTGTAAGGGCATCTATGGTTTTATCATCAATATCAAGCAAACGGATGCGGGTTTGTACGATATGTACTAATTCATCATTATTCAATCGTTTAGCTTCGAGTAATTCCCGATGCATTTGCGAAAGTTCAGGAGAATAGATTTCCATGAGAACCTCACCTTTTTGCACGAGTTCTCCATTTCCTTTTCGATGAAGTCGTTCAACTCTTCCGGAAAATTGAACACTCCATCTTTTTTGTTTAGATGCATTAACCTTTAGCTCACCTGGTAAGAAAAGAGTCTTTTTTAAATCAGAACGTTGAACTTTTAGAGTTTGAATCTTAGCCAAAGCCTGGGCTGCCTCTGTTATTTCTAAAGCCGGATTCTCCGATTCCCCCGAACCGCTTACGGGAATTAAGTCCATTGCACAAATGGGACATTTACCCGGTTTATTTTGGCGTATTTGAGGGTGCATCGAACAAGTGTAAACCGAATTCTCGATTGTTTTTGAGGCATGTTCTTCAGGGTGATTGAAATCACTAAATATTAGATATCCCAAACCCAATCCTACTAAAAGCGTTATTAACGGTGTGTATTTTTTGATTCTAGTCATGATTATTCTCCCAGGCAACAAGGCCTGCCAATTCAATGTTTATTTTTTTTAAGGCAATGCGCGTAGTTATCGCAATAGATTCCTGTTCCAGTAAACGTCGTTCAATTTGAATCCAAGAAACCAAATTTCCACCACCGATTTCCCATTTTTCACGTTCAAGATTCGACATTTCCCTTAACTTATCAGGGATGATTGATTCTGCTAATTTTAATTCTTTTTCTTTGAGTTTTTTCTGTTCTGTTAAGACCTGATATCTTGAATACAACTTTTCTTTGATAACTTCATATTCAAATTCGGCCATTTTTCCAGCTTGATGAGCCTCCGCTTTCATACCCTTATATTTTTTTCGATACACCGGCAAATTGATAGATGCCATAACGGTAAATGCAGGTTGCATTTGCATTTCAGGAGCCATAATTGGCATAGCTTCCTGAATCCACATGTATTCTGCTCCTAATGCAATCATGGGCTTGCCCTCCAAATCAGCAAGTTTTTTTCGATTGTCACCCAACTTTTCCTTAATACGTGCCGACTCTAATAAGGGGTTATTCTCTGAAAACGAGTGGATTTCTGTTTTTACGAAAATTGAATCTGGCAATGGGATTGAATTCGCAAAATAAGTTCGAATCTCAAACTCGTTACTCCGTTTTAGTTGTTGCCATTCCTCTTTTTTTTGCAAAAGTGTTTGTTCTTCAATTTCTAATTCTAAAACCGATTTTCGCACATTTTCAAGCATTAAACGGGTCTGCAATTCTCGTTTTAAGGATTCAATCCATCCAAGTTGCTTATCCAGCTGCTTTGCTTGTTTTAGGATACGTTCACGTTCCGCCAACAATAATTGAACCTGCATCATGCGTTCGTTACTTTGTTGCACCAATTCAATTGCTCTAACTGCACTTGAATATGTTCGATTTCAACCGAACTTCGAATGGTACCCGGCCAAGGAAAAGGCTGCATTGCCCGAACAGCAACTGTTTGATTTAGCGCCTTTTGCATAGGAACAGGCGACCAATTTATTCCCAATTCCGGATTTGGAAGCACGTCTTTGCTTTCTAATTTCGACTTGCGCATTTCAATGCCTGATTTCATTTGAGCGAGCAAAGGATCTTCTTCAAGTAAGCGATTCAACAGAGATTGAACTTCTTGTCCGGCTTGTTGATACACGTTAAGATGCTTATGCTCAACAACTTGTGCATTTACTCTTACAGATATCAACACGAAAAAAAATATCAATGTAACAAATCGTAATCGGTTCATTCTAACTCTCCTTGGCTAAGGTTCTACTGTTCCACACATAAAAAAGAACGGGGATTACAAACAGGGTGATCAGACATACAACCATACCACCAAATGTTGGGATAGCCATAGGAACCATGATATCAGAGCCTTTTCCACTTGAACTAAGCACCGGAAGCAAGGCTATTATCGTTGTAGCTGAGGTTAGCAAAGCTGGACGCACCCTTTTGAGTCCGGCTTCCAAAACAACTTCACGCAACTCATCACGATTTTGGGGTTGATGAAGCTTCATTTTTTGCTGAATATAGCTTGCAATTAGAACGGCATCATCAGAGGCTATTCCAAAAAGAGCAATGAAGCCCACCCATACAGCCACGCTTAAATTAATCTCTTTCATTTGAAAAAGGGCACGCATGGAAACATCAAACACCTCAACATTCATAAACCATGGCTGGGCGTATAACCATAACATAATAAAACCACCTGACCAAGCCACAAAAATGCTGCTGAATATCATTACGGTGGTTGAAATCGAACGAAATTGGAAATACAAAATCAAAAAAATGAGTCCCAGTGCGAGGGGCAACACAATTTTTAACCGATTTTCAGCCCGAATTTGATTTTCATACGTTCCCGAAAATTCAAACGTAACACCTTGTGGCACAGAAAGTAACCCTAATTCAATATGCTGATTGATGAGTTGTTTTGCTTCTTCAATCACATCAATTTCAGCCACCTTTCCTTGCTTATCAAAAATTACATACGAGGTTAAAAAAGTGTCTTCACTTCGAATCATTTGAGGACCTTTCCGAAAAGAGATAGTAGCAATTTCTTGTAAACGAACGGTGGCACCATTAGCCGTTCGAATCAACATAGATGCAATGGATTCGGGGCTATCACGATATTCA
>CAZIQX010000019.1:14642-23050 GCA_964541325.1 uncultured Chitinophagales bacterium
TATTCCATTCTATTTCCAAATAAGGTTTTCCAACTACTCGTTCTGCGAAAACAGATTGTGATTCTATTGATGAAACCCCTTTTAAAACCGTTTCTAATGATAAACTAAATTGTTCTATGGTTTCTAAATCCGGACCTTTTACCTTTATACCCATAGGCGCACGCATTCCGGATTGTAGCATAACGATTCTAGTTTCTATGGGCTGAAGTTTTGGGGCAGATGTAAGACCCGGGAAGTTGGTTACCTGAACAATTTCTTCCCAAATATCGTCTTTAGTTTTGATGTGATCGCGCCATAAACGAATGTATTCGCCATTTGAATCGGGTTTATACGTTCCATCATCTTGAAGAATTGCTCTTATTTTTCGTCCATGGAAATTGGTGCAGGGTCAAGCGCACTATTTATTCGACCCATTTTTCCGACCACCGATTCAACTTCTGGAATTGCTGTAACTGCTTTATCCAGAAATTCTAGGTACTCCCGTGCTTCTTCAATACCCACATGTGGCATAACGGTTGGCATCAATAAAAAGGAACCCTCATCTAAGGAGGGCATAAATTCCTTACCTAATCCTGGAAATAATTCTTGCATTTTTTGTGTAATCGCTGAGTTGGAGGGTTCTATCCCCATTGGTCGAACTATGCCTGCAACTCCAATCCAAATGAGTAAACCCAAAAGAATAACTATGCTTGGAATCAACAAAAACTGAAAAGGATGATTTAACGCATGAGTTAACAATGACTTATAGTATTGCATGAATCCATAAAACGAACCCAGGAGTGTCAAAATGATAAATAGCACAAATATCATATTGATAAACAATGAGTTAGAAGCTCCCAATGGCAACCACTTATCGGCTAATACATAAGCAATTACCAAAGACAGTCCGACACTTTGAATCCATGTTGCCCATTTTTGAGGATAACCAACCCAAAACGTTGATAATCCTACATTTAACACAAGTAAAAACAAGATAATACCAACAACCAAATATCCATAGTACATAACAAGCATGGCACCTATTGCCAAAAGTACCTGAACTATTGCTTTCTTATGATGCTGCTTGATGTTGAAACCCAAAACAAATTGAGCAAATGCAGGCAACACAAAAAGTGCAATCAAAATGGAAGAAATCAAGGCAAACGTTTTTGTAAAAGCTAATGGCTTAAATAATTTTCCTTCTGCACCAATCATGGTAAAAACGGGAATAAAGCTTACAATTGTGGTAGAAACTGCTGTTACGATTGCTGAGCCAACCTCTTTTGATGCTTTAAAAATCACCTCTCTCCAACTTTCTAATGCCATTTCCTCTTTGCGCTGAAGAATGCTTTCTGTTAAGATGATACCCATATCCACCATCGTTCCAATAGCAATAGCAATACCTGATAGAGCCACAATATTAGCATCAACTCCAAAATAGCGCATAGCAATAAAAACTGATAGCACGGCCATAGGTAGTAATCCTGTTACCACTAATGAAGCCCTAGTATTAAATAAAAGTAAAATGACTACGATTAGCGTAACTAAAACCTGTAAAATCAGGGCATCTTCTAAGGTAGCTAGGGTTTCTTTAATCAAACCAGAACGGTCATAAAAAGGTACAATGGTCACTTTTGAAAGCGTTCCGTTTTCAAGTGTTTTTACCGGTAATCCCGGTGATATTTCTGCAATTTTTTGGTTAAGCTGCTCTATTACCTGCATGGGATTGGCCCCGTAACGAGCCACGACTACTCCACCGGTTGCAACCGCGCCTGATTTATCTAAATAGCCCCGCTGCTGAGCGGGTCCTACTTGAATGTTTGCAATGTGCTTGAGCAAAACCGGTGTCCGGTCAACTGTTTTCAATACAATGGATTCTAAGTCTTGTAAGGATTTTACATAGCCCAATCCACGCACTACATATTCTACCTGATTGATTTCAAGAGTTCTAGCCCCCACATCACGATTAGATGCTTTTACCGCTTCTGCTACTTGAGCTACAGTAACTCCGAAAAGGTGTAAAGCCTCTGGATCAAGTTCAATTTGATACTCTTTTACATATCCTCCAACTGAAGCCACTTCTGCTACACCCTCAACTGACCCAAGGGCATAATTCACATAAAAATCTTGAATACTTCGCAATTCTTGAGGATCCCAACCACCAGCTGGTTTTCCATTTTCATCTCTGCCTTCAAGAGTGTACCAGAAAATTTGTCCCAAACCTGTGGCATCAGGACCAAGCATTGGTTTAGTATCAACAGGTAGTAAACCAACCGGTAAAGCGTTTAATTTTTCTAAAATTCGGCTCCTACTCCAATAAAACTCAACATTTTCCTCAAATATCACATAGATTGAGGAAAGACCTAACATGGATGTAGAGCGAACCGTTTTAACTCCCGGAACACTTAATAACTGTGTAGTTAAGGGAAATGTGATTTGGTCTTCAATGTCTTGAGGTGAACGTCCGGGCCATTCAGTTTGTACAATTTGTTGATTTTCACCTAAATCAGGAATGGCATCAACAGCAACGGGGTCTTTGGGTATAAATGACCCTGACCAATCAAACGGTGCGGTTGAAAGTCCCCAAACAGAGATGGTAATTGTAAATAATAGTACAACAAGTTTATTGTCGAGAAAGAATTCGATTAATTTAGAAAGCATATGTATTCCAATGAGTTAACACATTTTGAATGAGATTCAAAATGGCTTCTCAAATCAGGAATACAGCAATTTTTTTATAGATTGGAGTTGGTTCGGGTATATCGGGTGGATGCTTAGGGGCTACATCCAAAGAGTATGAAGAATCGGCTAGCTTTATTTCAAACTGAATCGGAAAATCGGGAATGTTAGATGTGTTTCTGGTGCTAAAACCAGAACTTGTTCGGATTTAATGCCTTTAATTTCGCAATCACAAGAGATTGAACAAGATGAATTTTCAGTTTGAGTTTGCTTATCTGATGATGAATTACTCGGAGTTGCGCAACAACTGCTTTGTTTTTCTTTAGCCGGCATGGAGCAATGTGATGATTCTGAAGCCGAATTTGTTGGCATATTCATCATCTTACAAGCATGGCCTGAAAAGGATATCATTTGAGTTACGAGAAGTAAACTCATACAAATAGTGATGATATTTCGAACAAAATGCTGCACGGCTTAAAAGTAAACAATTTTATCTTATAACAGCAAAAAGCTGATTGCTGATATTGCCTCAATCATACATTTTAAATCTACCATCAACAATCCCCTGACCCCTTACTGCTCATACCGAAGATACTGCGCAGCGCTTACAGACCCCATACTGCTACTATTCACCTTTAAACCTCTACACCTCTACACCTCTACAACTTTTACTAACACCTAACACCTAACACCTTTTCAACCCCTATACACACATCGTAAACTCTCGCCTATATAAAAGTAAATTCAAACAAATTCCTATCATTAAACTATTCGATAAAAAAGCTGATCCACCGTAACTCACAAAGGGTAAAGGTAAACCGATTACAGGTAATAAGCCTAAAGCACTTCCAGTATTAATCAAAAAATGAATTAAAAAAATGGATGATACTCCTACAAGTACTGATTGCGCAAATGGGTGCTTATGCTGTCCCGCTCCATAAATCAAACGAATCAAAAGAACCATAAATAGCAAAACTACAAAGCTTGAACCTATAAATCCGAACTCCTCACCTATCACACAAAAGATAAAATCTGTCCATTGTTCGGGTAAAAAACGCAACTGTGTTTGAGTACCCTGCATGAATCCTTTTCCGGTAAGTCCACCCGAACCTATGGCTGTTTTGGCTTGAATCACATTCCAACCCCAACCTTTTGGATCAAATGATGGATTTACGAATGCCTGAATTCGCGCTATTTGGTGAGGCTGTAAAACTTTTGTAATTGCAATATTAACTCCCCCGACAATAATCAAACCTGTTAAAGCAGAAGTTACCGTTAGCCAAACTCGTTTTTGAATTAAGAAAATTATTATGGTTATCAAAAAAGCGGTCAATAGTCCCCAATACCAGCCAATCACTGAAAAATAACCGATCAAAGCCGGTGAAATAATGAATAAGGAGATTCCATAGGGCAAGCCTGACCAAAACAACAAAAAGGGTGTCATTGCAAAAATTACCAACGCCGTCCCTGTGTCGTTTTGTAATAAAACCAAAAAACCGGGAATTATAATTAAAGATGCAGCAGCTAAGGCAGAACCTAATCGCTCCATAGAAATATTTCGTCGGCTTGTTAGGTAATTCGCCACTGCTAAAACGGTAGCGACCTTCATTAATTCGGAAACCTGAAAGCGAAACCCACCAATTTCAATCCAACTCTTTGCACCATTTACTACTACACCAAAAAACAATGTTCCAATAGTTAGTAGGATACAAAACGCATAAAAGAAATACGATATCTGTGAAAAAGTTCGTGGAGCGGTAAATTGAATGGCAACAACCATGAACAGTGAAATACCCACAAAAATCAATTGTTTACCGAAGTTTTTTTGAATGAACTCCGGCAAAAATTCAGAAACAGGCCCTTGGGTAGCACTATAAATTGAAATTAAACCCATAATCGTTAAGCCAATCCAACTTAGAAGAGTCATCCAATCAAAATTCTTGTACCAATTCATTCAGCTACTCCCTCCTCATCGTCTTTGGGCACAAAATTTATCATGCGATCATATACCCATTGGCGCTGTACTTTTCCGGTGAAATACTGTTCCATCAATAGTGTTGCAATTGGTAACGCGGAAGTGGAACCAAATCCGGCATTTTCTACTAAAACGGCTATTGCCAGTTCAGGATTTTCTAAAGGAGCATAACAAACAAACCAAGCATGGTCGCGACCATGTGGATTTTGCGCCGTTCCTGTTTTACCAGCGATTTCAACTTGCTTGATGTTGGCATACCATCTGGCCGAACCATCCGTAACAACTTTACGCATACCGGCTTGAACCAAATCAATCTGATCTTGTGAAAACCAATCAATTTTTTCTGAACTTACAGGTGCTTTATACAATGTATCCAGTGGAGTGTAAACAGATTCAACCACATGAGGTGTAATTTTACGGCCCTCATTTGCAATCATGGCCACCATAGTTGCCATTTGGAGTGGTGTGGCACCAATGGCTCCTTGCCCAACCCCTAAATTAATCACATCACCTATGCCCCACTGATGTTTTCCAAAAGCGCGATTAAAATAGCTGGAATCAGGAATGATTCCTTTTGCTTCATTAGGTAAATCAACTCCGGTTTGTCCACCTAATGCAAAATCTCTAACTAATTTACTCCAAGCGTTTAGTCCGTATTGAAGACCGATACGATTCATTAAGGAAAAAAAGTAGGTATTACACGAATTTTGGATGGCTAAACTCAAGTTTTGTTCTCCATGACGCCCGGTACATTTGTATTCACGCCCTTTAACATACGCTCCATTACAATACACCGTGGTTTGAGGGGTAATTGCGCCTAATTTCAAACCAATCAGACCCATTAGAGGTTTAAATGTTGATCCAGGAGGCTGCATGGCAGAAACAGCACGATTAAACAACGGTTTTGTTGTATCTGCATTTAATTGAGCCCAATACTCATTATCTATTTTCCCGGCTAATTTACTTAAATCGTAGTATGGAGCACTTACCATTGCGCGAATCGCACCATTTCGAGGGTCTAGAGCTACTAAACCACCAATTTTATTCGTCATTAACTCTTCGGATAGCTTTTGAAGGTCGATATCAAGTGTTGTTTTAATATTTGCACCACTAATCGGACTAATATCCAAACTTCCATTTTCATAAGACCCAAGTGATTGACCATAAGCATTAATTCGAACAAAACGAGTTCCAAGCTCGCCACGAAGATAATCTTCAAATTTATACTCAATTCCTGTTGTACCTGCTTTATCACCCAAACGATAGCGGGTTGACTTTTGATACTGTGCTTCGGAGATCTCTCGTAAATACCCTAAAACATGTGCTGCTTTAATTGAAGTTGGATACACTCGTTTACTCTCAATTTGATGTCCAATTCCTGGAAGTTCCCAAATATGTTCTTCCACTTTTGAAAAAACCTCAAAATTAACTTCAGGAACGAGTTTTGATGATCTCTGCCAGGAATAGGATTGCGCTTTTTTTACCAAAACGGCAAGTTCTTCATCAGGCATGCCCAATAATTCTGCCAAAAGAGGGATCTTCTTCTTATCAAAATTTGCCGGCGTAATCGTTATTGTGTAAACGGGTTCATTATCGGAAAGGATAGTGCCTTTACGATCGTAGATGATACCTCGTGCTGGATGCACTGATTCTTGTCGTAATGAATTTTTGCGACTCAGCGGGCCATACGTTTCATACTCTAACACCTGTAATTGATACAATCTCCCTAAAATGATGATACCGACTAATAACACGATACCAATCAAAACACGAATCGAGGTTCTATTTCGCTCGCGTTGAAATACGTTCATATATTTCCTTGGGCTGCTGAACTAAAATTATACAGGAATGTACCCAGTAAGGCCGTGTATATCGAATTTCCGATTAACGTTTGCCAAAAAAACACATCCGAATTGTATAAGTCAATAAAACCGCTAACTAACAGTAGTGCACTGTTCAATAAAAAGGATGCAATCAGGAAAATTACAAATACCTGCGCTGTTAACAGTTTGTTTTCACTAATTCTAGGAATAAATGAATAAATGATAAAAATCACCAAAACGCTTGAGAATAAAAATAATCCCCAGGTATCTAATAAGGCATCAAAAATGAAAGCCAGCACCGTAGATAACAAAATAGTGTAGGTGCGTTAGCGCGTTGCTGCAATAAACAACAAGTACATCCACAATAAATTTGCCTCTGCTTCAAAAATGCGAAGATGGCGAACCAACACGACTTGTAGTATCAGGAAAAATAAGCCCCACAGAAAGTCTTTAATCCAGTTAACGCTCATTTTTGTGCCCCTTTTTTGAGTTCAACTAAAGCACTATCCGGCTGATAACCAATTACAAAACCTTCTGCAATTTGAAATATGGAAACAGATGGTTTAATCGTTAGAATTTGTGTTTCTTTTCCGGCCTCCGGTTCTGAATTAATCACTGTTCCAATGGGGATATTTGGAGGAAATTCTAAGCTAAACCCCGATGTTTCAATTACAGCGCCGGAATCAACCCGAATGGTTTTGGGAACATATAGCATGTGCAACTCTTCCTGACTTTCACCTAACCACTGAATGAGTCCAAATGCACGAGATCCTTGAACACGTGCACTTGCTCGAAAAAGTGAATTCATGAATGGCATAACTTCCGCGTAGGAGTCCGAAACAAGGATTACACGACCTACTAAACCCTCTGAGTTCACTAAAGCCATGCCTCTTTTTATACCTTGTCTTGTTCCTGCATCAATAGTAAGAGAATTATTGATACCGGTTAAATTTTTACCAATAATTCGTACAGGAATCAATGGTAAATCGGTGGTATCACGATAGTCTAATAGTGCTTTGTATGCTTCATTTTCTGCTTGTACTGAGCGCAGCTTACTGAGTTCATCCTGCAATAAAATATTTTTTCGTTGTAATTGCTCATTCGTTCTAAGCGCTTGACGATACACTCGAATTCCAGCTAGAGGTTCTTCGAGCATTGAATATACTACAAGACTAACCGAACGTATGGTACGAATTCCATCGGCATTTCGAGCCACCATCAACATAAGGGCTACTAAAAGAATAAAGCCCGTGAAGATGTAATCACGGGCGTCTTCGATATTAAAAATGCGTAGCCTCATGCAAGTTTAACTTACTACACTTTTATAGTATTCCAGATTTTCTAACACTTTACCGGTTCCACGTACTACAGCGGTAAGTGGGTCTTCAGCTACATGAACCGGCAAATTTGTTGTTTCCATGATTAGTTTATCGAGATTTTTTAGCAAAGCCCCACCGCCTGTTAAGAAAATTCCACGGTCGAGAATATCAGCAGAAAGTTCAGGTGGTGTTTGCTCTAACGATTTGGTAACAGCTTCTACAATTGTATTAACCGATTCAGAAAGTGCCTCACGAACGTCTTCGGAAGTTACTGTTCTTGTGCGAGGTGCACCGTTTATTAAATCGCGCCCTTTGGCTGTAATTTCTAACTCTTCTTCCAATGGTGCCGCTGAACCAATCGTACATTTTACATGTTCTGCCGAACGTTCACCAATCAATAGGTTGTGGTTTCTTCTGAAGTAATTGATGATATCCTCGTTAAGTTCATCACCACCTAAACGAACGGATTGTGCATAAACAATACCTGAAAGTGCTATCACTGCAATCTCAGTAGTTCCACCACCAATATCAACAATCATGTTTCCAACCGGTTCATGTACATCTAAACCAATACCAATTGCAGCTGCCATATGCTCACCTACCTGGCCCTCTGTGCCCGTGCACGCATCAACG
>CAZIQX010000019.1:23060-25012 GCA_964541325.1 uncultured Chitinophagales bacterium
TCGCGGTGTGTTTTTTCGTGCATCAGTCGCGCTTCATGACCTATTGCAACAGCTTGATTTTGAGAATTTAAGGCTACTATCGAAGGCTCATTTAAAACAATACCTTGGCCCCGAACATAAATAAGGGTATTTGCTGTACCTAAATCAATGGCAATATCGCTGTAGAGCCAATCAAATAATCCTTTGGGTGGTGTGGGCGCTTTTTTAGAAATACCGATGGAATTATACATTCGTGATGCTTACTAAGAACGGTTAAAAATCAATTAATTGGGCTAAAATACAATTTTAAACAGCTGTATGCGAATGAATTATCGAAAAAAACAAGCGATTTCAATGTTGAGCAAAATCTCCTTTTGAAATATCAAAAAAAAAATCAAAAACGGCTTTTAAGCAAAAAAAAAGCCACTTGAAAAAGTGGCTTTTGAAAAGTTGATTTTCTTAAAGGCGATTAAATGCTGCAAGAGCTTTTAAGGTAGAATCCAACTCGGTTGAAATTCCTTTGGATTTCTCTTTCAAGCCTGTACGTGTTGCCGACAAATCTTCGGTAACCTCTGAAAGTATGGTTTCCAATTTTGATGTTGAGTTACTTGAAAGGTTACTCAAATCATCCAAATTCGAAAGTAACGAACTCATGCTTCCCTTGAGTGAGCCAAGTGCTTCTGATGTGGCTTCTAAATCGATTGCACCGGTTAATTTGCTGAGCTGATCGGCTACACCTGCAACGTTTGCTTTATCTAATGTTGCTTCAAGTTTACTAACCTTAGCAGTGAACTCTTCTGCTGATTGAGCAAATTTTGCAAGTGCTGCTTCGTGGTTTTTAGTGATTTCTGTCACTGCTTTTTCCACTTTAGCTTTAATTTCGTTGTTTAAATCATCTGACATCACCACCTGAATACGTTCATCCACTTCGTATTCTTCTAAACCGGTTGCCACAGGAGCACCTCCGGCTAAAAATAAAAACACGGTTGCTAGGGCAAATCCACCTAACATCATACCGGCTGCAGCTGCACCTAAGTTTATCCCTAAATCAGGGCCGCCTACCGTTAAGGCTAAACCGATGGAACCTACCCCTAGAAATAAATAGGCAAACTGTCTGGATGACACTTTTTCAAATTTTGTTGCTTTTTGCTTCATTGAGCTCTCCAAAAGATTTCCGGTTGGTTAGAACCGAAGGTTGTTATAAGGTTGCACGATAATAACCAAAAGACTAAAAACAAAAAAGGTGGTATTAAAAAATACAGGCCTTGTTTTGTGGTTTTTTTGATTCGTGTATGTTGGTAAGCCCTTAATAACGACAACTTTATTTTGAAGCCAATCGCTTTAACTCGGCAAGTAATAACATACTCTCGATTGGAGTAATCCGATTGATATCAACAGCTTGTAATTTCTGAACTAATCGTTCAATATCGGGATCTAAGGTTGCCTGAAATAACGATAATTGTGGAATAACCTCTTGTTTTTCCACTTTCTTTACAGCATTTCTTGAATTAGCCTTTGCTCTTGCACCGGCTTCTAAGGTTCCATTCGAGTTGGTTATATCCAAACTGTGTGATTCGAGATTTCGTAAAATTTCTCTAGCCCGTTCGATTACTACTGCAGGCAAACCTGCCATACTCGCTACTTGTATCCCAAAACTATGATCGGTTCCACCACGAACTAATTTGCGAAGGAAAATAACTTTACCCTCATGTTCTTCTACTTTCACATTGTAATTCACCACGCGTTCGTACAAACTTTCAAGTTCATTCAGTTCATGATAATGTGTTGCAAATAGCGTTTTTGCGGCTATTGCAGGCTGATTATGCAAATATTCAGCAATTGCCCATGCTATGGATAAGCCATCAAATGTTGAGGTTCCTCTTCCGACTTCATCTAATAGAATAAGCGAGCGTGGTGTTGCATTGTTCAAGATGTTGGCCGCTTCATTCATTTCTACTAAGAAGGTACTTTCA
>CAZIQX010000019.1:25022-26760 GCA_964541325.1 uncultured Chitinophagales bacterium
TGACTCACCCATAGAAATATTATCACTAGCTCCAACTCGAGTAAAAATCTTATCTACTAAGCCAATTTCAGCACGTTGAGCAGGTACGAAACAGCCGATTTGAGCCATTAAAACAATTAATCCGGTTTGACGCAAAATGATACTTTTACCGGCCATGTTAGGTCCGGTAATAATCATAATTTGCTCATTTGAATTATTTAGCGAAATATCGTTGGGGATAAATGGTTCACCCAAGGGCATAGATCGTTCTACAACCGGATGTCGCCCTTTCTCAATTTGCAGCACATCCGATTCATTCACTTTGGGTTTCACGTAATTGTGACGAAATGAAATTTCTGCAAAGGATTGAATTACATCCAATACGGCAACCGCACGAGCATTATCCTGAATCTTTTCCGTAAATCCGGCAATAAACTCGGTGAGTTCTTTAAACAACTCCATTTCGAGTTTTATCATCCGTTCTTCGGCAGATAAGATTTTTTCTTCGATTTCTTTTAGATCGGGTGTAATGTAGCGTTCTGCATTAGAAAGCGTTTGCTTTCGAATAAAATAATCGGGGATTTTATCTTTATGAGTGTTTGTAACCTCAATATAGTATCCAAAAACCTTGTTATAACCGAGTTTCAACGACGATATTCCGCTGTCTTCTATTAGTTTTTTTTGAATTTTAGCCAGATACGCTTTTCCATTTCGAGCTATATCACGAAACTCATCCAACTGAACATTATAACCATCTCGCATAAAACCTCCATCTCTTATGCCGGATGGAGCTTCATCAATCAAGGCTGTATCTATTTTGAGAACCACATCATCCAACATCGTTAAGATGCGGTTTTGTTTTTTAATCAGTTCTTCTTCAGAATCTGCCAATAATGCTTTTAATAGGGGGATTTTTGCTAGTGAACGCTTCAACTGAACCACTTCCCTGGGAGAGGAGCGACCTACCGTTATGCGTGAAATTAATCGTTCTAAATCCCCAATCTCCTCAAGTACTTCCCGAAGTTGCATTCTATAATCATGGCGTGTATTCCAGGCTTCCACGGCATTTAAACGCTCTTTTATTGGAATTAATTTTTTGAGCGGACGCATCAACCAGGTTCGTAACAATCGAGCTCCCATTGCCGTGCAGGTATCATCCAAAATTTGAATTAGCGTGCCTTCTCGTGATTCTGATTGAATGGATGAAACCAGTTCAAGATTTCGTTTTGTAGCTAAATCAAGTTGGATATAATCTTGATTTTCATACGCATACAACCGTTTTAAATGAGGAAGTGAACTTTTCTGGTTTTCACGAACATAGTGTAAAAGAGCTCCCGCCGCTACATGTGCCTGATGAAGATCATCAACTCCAAATCCTTTTAAAGAGTGCGTTTTAAAATGTTCCAGAAGTGCGGTATATCCGTAATCTCCTTCAAAAACCCAATCTTCAACCACCGTAAAATTATAGTTTGCGAAGCGCTGTTCCCACTCTCTTACCCATTTTTTGGAGGCTAAAATTTCAGAAGGACTTAAGGTGTCCAACAAATCAGAAATATCGTCCACTTCGAGTTGTGATAAGGCAAATTCACCTGTTGAAATATCAGAAAATGCAACCCCAAGCGAGGAACCTTGCACATGAAAAGCACACAGGTAATTGTTGCGATTGTGCTCGAGCAGTTTGTCAGAAAACGCTGTTCCGGGAGTTACTACTTCGGTAACCTCACGCTCAACCAATTTTTTTTGAGCTTTTGCTTCTTCA
>CAZIQX010000020.1:0-8200 GCA_964541325.1 uncultured Chitinophagales bacterium
ACGAGCGCAAGGCGACCGAAGGCTTTATGCACGATTAATTAGAGGAGAACTTGAGGCGATTCCTTTGTTAGAGATGCGTCAGGATAACGTGATCGAAATTCTTATTTCCGATTTGAATGAAGTGTATGGAGTTAAGACTCAAATTGGTCAAACGTTTTTGGCGGATAATGTTATTATCACTAGTGGGACTTTCTTAAACGGCCTTATTCATATTGGGGAAAACCAATATGGAGGTGGACGTTCCGGGGAACGAGCTAGTAAGGGTATAACTGAAACGCTTGTCAAATATGGTTTTGAAGCTGGTCGTCTGAAAACAGGGACTCCTCCAAGAATTGACGGAAGAAGTCTCGATTATTCAAAAATGGAAATTCAACTCGGTGATGAAAATCCCGTTCCATTTTCCTATTCAACTAAAGAATTACCAACATCAAAAAAACAACTCCCTTGTTGGGTGGCTTATACGGATGACTCCGTACATGAATCATTAAGGGAAGGATTTGATAGAAGTCCAATGTTTAACGGACGTATTCAATCAACAGGCCCTCGTTATTGCCCATCAATTGAAGATAAAATTAATCGTTTTGCAGATAAAGAACGGCATCAGTTATTTGTAGAGCCTGAGGGATGGAAAACGTATGAAATGTATATCAATGGTTTTTCTACATCACTACCTGAAGATGTTCAATACAAAGCACTGCAAAAAATTCGGGGATTTGAACAAGTCGTCATGATGCGTCCAGGTTATGCGATAGAATATGATTTTTTCCCACCGCATCAAATCAAACGTTCTTTAGAAACAAAAACTATTCACGGTTTATTCTTTGCAGGACAAATAAATGGCACAACGGGTTATGAAGAAGCTGCATGCCAAGGATTAATGGCTGGATTAAATGCCGGTCTTAGAGCTCAAAATAAAGAACCTCTAATTTTAAAAAGGTCGGAAGCTTATATTGGTGTTTTAATTGACGATTTAGTTTCTAAGGGCACGAACGAACCATATCGCATGTTTACATCAAGAGCAGAACATAGAATTCTTCTAAGGCAAGATAATGCAGATTTGCGACTGACTGAAATTGGATTTAAACACGGTTTAGTATCTGAAGAGAGGTACAAAGAATACATAGTAAAAAATGAAGAAATTAAGTTGGTAATGGATGCCGTTTCGGATTACTCTACGCGTCCTGATACATACAATGATTTCCTTGAGTCTATCGGATCATCACCACTCAAGCAATCCATAAAGCTCCCAAATTTATTATCTCGTCCTGAAATTCATTTATCGGACATGATAAAAACGGATTCAGATTTAAACGAAGTTATTCAATCGAATACGCATAATCCTGAAGTTGTTGAACAAGTTGAAATTCAGATTAAGTATGCAGGTTATATTCAAAAAGAGTATCAACTTGCTGAAGAAATGAATAGACAGGAAAATTTTAAAATACCTGAATCAATTAATTACGACAGGGTACAAAGTCTTTCAGCAGAAGCTAAACAAAAGCTAAAAAAAGTAATGCCTGAAACGATTGGACAGGCGTCAAGAATATCTGGAGTTAATCCAAGTGACATTGCCATTTTGATGGTGTATTTAAAAAACTAAGGTTTCACGTGAAACATGGATATACGAGATCACATTGAGGTGCAAAATGTTTCACGTGAAACATTTGAAGAAATTGAATGGTATTTCAATAAGCATCAAAATTTATTTAAGCAATACGCTAGGCAAATTCAATGGTGGAATGCTAAGTTTAACCTCGTAAGTAGAAGTGCTACAGAATCGGTTCTTTTAGAACATATTCGTCACTCTTTATCACTGTGTATTACTGAGGCGTTCTGGAAGGCTAGAAATATTGTTGATGGTGGGACAGGTTCTGGTTTGCCTGGATTGCCGTTGTCAATTATTCATGATGACGCTCATTTCTTATTGGTTGATGTAAATCAAAAGAAAGTAACGGCAGTTAAACAGATGATTAGCGCGTTGAGTTTAAATCGAATTGAAGCCGATTGTTTGCCGGTTGAAGATGTGAAAGAAGAAGAAGGAAGCTTATTTATAAGTAAACACGCGTTTAAGCTTGATGAATTTTTTGCTAAAACAATACAGACAAACTATGCATCTTATTTGTTTTTAAAAGGTGCTGATTATATTGAAGAGATTAATCAGGATTTAATCAACCAATTTCATATTAAAGCCTATAACTTACAAACAGGTACTCATTTATCATTTTTTAATCATAAATTCATCGTTCAATTAGACCCTAAATAAGCGAACGTTGTAATGAGTGATTCCATTAAAAGTGCTGACAGAAGACTAAAGCTTCTTCTTTTACTACAATCAAGTAAGCAATTATCAGTGAATAAAATCGCTGATTATTTTGGAGTTAGCAGGAGAACTGTATTTCGAGATTTGCGTGCTCTACAAGAATTGGATGTTCCCATAACTCATGATATGGTTGAGGGTTACAGCCTAATGAAAGGGTATAAAGTTCCCCCTCTTATGTTTAATGAGCGTGAACTGGCAAGTATCGTTTTGGGTTTATCCTTTATTAAAACGCAATCTGACCGTTCTATGTCTGATGATGCAAAACAAGTGTTACTAAAAATTAAAAGTGTAATTCCGCCAAACTTACTACAGTTTTTTCAGTCAATAGAGGGCAATGTTATTACAAGTCCATATTTCAATAGTGAAACGGAAAGCGTAAAATCAACAAATTGGTTCGCAATATGTCAGGCTATTTCTGAAAAATCATCTATTCAGATAACCTACTCCTCATCAACAGAAACATCTGACCGTGTAATTCACCCCTATTATATTGTTCTATATGGTGATCATTGGAATGTGATTGGATTTGATGTAAATAGAAGCGACATCAGAAATTTTAAACTTTCAAACATTCAGCAAGTTCAGTTATTACCGGAGCGCTACAAAGAAATAAAAAAAACAAAAGATGAGCTCATCTATAATTTTCGTGAATCTGAATTAAAAACCTATCAAATTGGAATTCCAGTTAGCTTGCAAAATGAATTTTTAAACAAGTTTCCGGGAAAAGTTTTGTCAAAACACGTTGAACAAAGTCAGCTTATCATTTCATTTGTATTCGATAACGATGATTGGTTAGCTACGTTTTTAATCCCCTATATTGGTAAAATCGCAATTGTTTCTGATGAGCTTAAAGAATATATTCAGAAAAAAATGCAGGAACTTTCTCAATTGATTTAAACAAAAAAGGGGCTCTTAAGCCCCTTTTTTTATTCATCAGAATCGTCTGATTCTTCATCAATCTCATCGATATCTTCATCAATTATTTCATCAGATACCGGCTGATTTGCTGCATCAAATAAGTCAACAGTGCCATCACCTACGGGTTTTACTGTTGCACCATTTTCTCCATCGGTTGACTCTTCATCGTCGTCGTCTTTAACGACACGTGTTACTCCACCAACCATGTCATCACCACCGAGACGTATTATTCGAACACCCTGAGTATTTCTGCCTAAAGTGCGGATATCACTCACATGCATGCGAATAATTTTACCTTGTGTTGTGATAATCATCAAGTCGTCATTATCCGAAACTTCTTTTAGTGAAATGAGATTGCCAGTTTTTGGAGTGATTTTCATGGTAATAACACCTTTACCTCCACGACTTTGCTCACGATAATCATCAACCAAACTACGTTTGCCATATCCATTTTCAGATATTGCCAGTACCGTTGATTCGTGTGTATTTCTTACAACCACCATGTCAACTAAGGCACTGTTATCATCCTCAACCTGAATACCTTTAACACCAGTGGTATTTCTTCCCATGTCGCGAACATCGCTTTCTTTGAAACGAATAGCTCTACCATCGCGGGTTGCCATTAGAATAGTGGAATTTCCGTCGGTTAAGGCCGCTTCAATCAAGTTATCATCTTCACGAATATTTACAGCAATGATTCCATCTTTTCTTGGGCGAGAATAGGCTTCAAGATTGGTTTTTTTGATGATACCTAACTTAGTAGCCATGATGATGTAGTGATTGTTGATATATTCTTCATCATCGAGACTTTTCACCGGCACAAATGTTTTGATAGAATCTTCTTTGTCAATGTTAATCAAATTAACAATAGCACGACCTCTGCTTGTTCGTGTGCCTTCTGGAATTTCATAAACTTTTAACCAATAACATTTGCCTTTTTCGGTAAAGAATAAAATGTAATTGTGATTAGTGGCTACAAATAAATGCTCGATATATTCTTCATCGCGTGTAGTAGCACCTTTCATTCCCACGCCACCTCTACGTTGACGTCGATAGCCACTCACAGGTGTACGTTTGATGAACCCTTTATTCGAGATCGTTACAACAACGTCTTCATCGGCAATCATGTCTTCTACACTGAAATCTTCTGCGGAATAAACGATTTGCGTACGACGTGCATCGCCATAACGATCTTTAATATCTGTTAATTCCGTTTTAATAATTGCAGTCTGACGTGTGCGATTTGATAAAATGTCGCGGAATTCTTTAATCTGATCTACAATTTCTTTGTATTCATGATCAATTTTGTCGCGCTCCAAACCGGTAAGTTTTTGCAAGCGCATATCAAGAATCGCTTTTGCTTGTAAATCAGATAGTCCAAAACGACGACGCAATCTATCATTTGCTTCCGGAACATTTGGAGAACTACGAATGGTAGCTATGATTTCATCAAGGTTATCAAGCGCAATTTTTAAACCTTCAAGAATATGTGCTCTAGCTTCGGCTTGGTCTAAATCATACAGCGTTCTACGAATGATTACTTCGATGCGATGCTCAACAAAATGTCTGATTAACTCTTTGATACCCATAACTTTAGGGCGACCCTTTACAAGGGCAAGGTTAATTACACCAAATGTTTGTTGCATTTGCGTGTATTTATACAATTGGTTGAGTACCACGCTTGGAGTTGCACCACGTTTTAGAATTACAACCAAGCGCATTCCATCACGGTCTGATTCATCGCGAACATCAGCCACATCCGGTAATTTATCCTCCCCAATTAATTCAGCTATCTTCTGAATTAATAATGACTTATTTACTTGGTAAGGGATTTCGGTAACAACAATTTGTTCACGATTTCCGCGCAGTTCTTCAACATTAGCACGTGCACGAATAGTGATTTTCCCACGCCCCGTTTCATACGCTTCTTTTACACCTTCATACCCATAAATAATTCCACCTGTCGGGAAATCGGGTGCTGTTATGTGTTTCATCAACTCGGCCGTTGTGATATCACTGTTGTCCAAATAAGCATTAACACCATCTACAACTTCTTTTAGGTTATGTGGTGCCATGTTAGTTGCCATACCAACGGCAATACCTGATGAGCCATTGACCAACAAGTTTGGGAACATGGAAGGTAAAACGGTCGGTTCTGTTAAGGTATCATCGAAGTTTGGCTGAAAATCAACCGTTTCTTTGTTGAGGTCGGATAGTAATTCCTCGGCAAGGCGCTTCATTCTAACCTCGGTGTAACGCATCGCAGCTGCAGAATCACCATCAATAGAACCGAAGTTTCCTTGGCCGTCAACTAAAGGATAGCGCAAGGAGAAATCTTGAACCATACGAACAATGGTATCATATACCGCAGAATCGCCGTGTGGGTGATATTTACCTAAAACTTCACCCACGATACGAGCTGATTTTTTATATCCCCTATTATGTACGTTGCCCAATTCACTCATTCCGAAGAGTACCCGACGGTGAACTGGTTTTAAGCCATCACGAACATCAGGCAGGGCGCGAGCTACAATAACCGACATCGAATAATCGATGTAGGATGATTGCATTTCGTCTTCAATTGTTACTTTTATGATTTTATCAGTAGCCATGTTATTCTAATCGTAATTAAATATCCAATTTTGCGTACTTCGCGTTACGTTCAATAAACTCACGACGAGGATCTACAGCGTCTCCCATCAAAACAGAAAATAACTTGTCAGCTGCTGCAGCGCTTTCAATGGTTACTTGTTGTAAGGTGCGTGTTTCTGGGTTCATTGTTGTATCCCAAAGCTGATCTGGGTTCATTTCACCAAGACCTTTATAGCGTGATACATCCGGTTTGAACTTAGTATCTTTTTTAACGCGAGCTAAAATTTTATCACGGGTTGCATCATCCCACGCATATTCAATGTTTTTGCCGAAGGTGATTTTATAAAGCGGAGGAGTTGCAATGTAAACGTGACCATTTTCAATAAGAGGATGCATGTAACGATAAAAGAAGGTTAACAGCAAAGTCCGAATGTGTGAACCATCCACATCAGCATCGGTCATGATAATGAGCTTGTGATAACGCAATTTGCTTAAATCAAAATCCTCGCTATAATCAACGCCGGTACCTAAAGCGGTAATCATGGCACGTATTTCTTTGTTTTCTAGAATTTTGTTGATGCGCGATTTTTCAACGTTCAAAATTTTTCCACGCAGTGGCAAAATTGCTTGAAAACTTCTATTTCGTCCCATTTTAGCCGAACCACCAGCTGAGTCACCCTCAACCAAATACAATTCGCAATGTTCAGGCTCATTAATAGAGCAGTCTGCTAATTTTCCGGGAAGCCCCTCACCTGCCATGATAGATTTGCGCTGAACCAATTGACGAGCTTTTCGAGCTGCTTCACGAGCTTCAGCCGCTAAAACTACTTTTTCAATTATGGTTTTACCAATTTTGGGGTTTTGTTCGAGGTATTCGTTTAAACGATCATAAACAATAACTTCTACAATACTTTGAACTTCTGAGTTACCCAACTTGGTTTTTGTCTGACCTTCAAATTGAGGTTCGGGCACTTTAACGGATATTACGGCAGTTAGTCCTTCTCGGAAGTCATCGCCCGAAATAGCCACCTTACCTTTTAGCAAGTTGTTTTTCTCAGCATAACTTTTAAGTGAACGTGTTAATGCACGTCGAAAACCGGAAACGTGCGTTCCACCTTCATGTGTGTTAATATTGTTCACATAAGAGTGCACATTTTCTGAATAGGATCGGTTGTACTGCATGGCCAATTCTAATGGAACGCCATCAGCTTCACCGGTTATATAAATAGGCGTGTCAGAATAGGGTTCGCGACTTTCATCCAAATATTTTACAAAGTCACTTACGCCACCTTCATAATGAAATTTTTCGTTACGCGGTTTTCCTGTTTCGTCATCAACATCACGATAATCGTTTATTTCGATAGTAACCAAAGGGTTCAAAAACGCTAATTCTCGCATGCGTTCAGCGATAATCTCATATTTGAACTCTGTAGTTTGTGTAAAAATGGATGTATCAGGATAAAAAGTGATGATGGTACCACGATAATCCGTATCACCAAGTACTTGTAAACCTGTAGTTGCAACCCCGATGGAAAATTCCATTTTATATTGTTTGCCATCACGATGAACTTCTGCAATAAACTTTGTTGACAACGCATTCACACAGCTTACCCCCACACCGTGTAAGCCACCCGATACTTTATAGGTATCTTTATCGAACTTTCCACCCGCGTGCAATTTAGTTAATACTACCTCTAAGGCTGATAAGTTGTATTTTGGGTGATTATCAACGGGGATACCTCTACCGTTATCGGTAATGGTGATGGAACCATCTGTATTAATATCTAAGGTGATGTGCGTACAATAACCGGCAAGGGCTTCGTCAATCGAGTTATCTACAACCTCATTTATAAGGTGGTGTAATCCACGTTGACCGACATCACCGATATACATAGATGGGCGTTTACGAACAGCTTCAAGGCCTTCAAGAACCTGAATATTCGACGCTTTGTAATCTGCTTTGTTCGTTTCTGACATAATCCTGTGTTTAATAAAGCTAAATACTTGGTAAAAATACGCCGTAAAATAGCGCATGAAGCCCCAATATCAAAATAAGGGTAGAAAAATGTCGTCTTGGGGTAAAATAGAACGGCAGGCCGAAAAACAGAACTCAAAAAATTGTGGATAAGTGGTGGATAAATCACAAGTTGTGAAATTCTTCCTTTTGCATAAAATGAATTTTTGCGTATATTTGCGGTCTTGTAAAAATCACAAAGGGAAAAAATGTCACGTCGAGACGATTTAACAGGAAAAAAGGCGTTAAACGGATACCGTTCTTCACACGCCAACAATAAAACGAAACACAAGTTTCATTTAAACTTGCAGAAACGCAAGTTCTATCTTCCGGAAGAAGATGCTTGGGTTGTATTA
>CAZIQX010000020.1:8210-24667 GCA_964541325.1 uncultured Chitinophagales bacterium
AAAAAAGGTATTTCAGCTGCATTACGTGCTGCTGCTGCCGGTAAACTCTAAGAATTGCACTAAGTATGGCAAAAAGTAAAGGCGTACGCATTCAGGTTATTCTGGATTGCACCGAAGCTCCCGGTTCTTCTCGCTACGTAACGACAAAAAGTCGTCGTAACACTCCAAATCGCATGGAGTTGCGTAAATACAATCCGGTACTTAGAAAACATACCGTTCACAAAGAAATTAAATAATAAGGATTTGAACCATGGCTAAGAAGCAAACATTTGGTGACAAAGCTCTTCAAACAAAACTAGGTCAGCGTAAAATGGCTAAAGTAATTGTGGCTAAAAAACGCGCTAATGGTTCTTATGGTTATAGCGAGTCAATCGTTGACGTTAACAACGTTCAGGACTTTTTAGCTAAGAATAAGTAACCCCTTTTTGTTTTTAGAAGAACGGTTTTCAGGCTAAGCAGTCCCTTGCTTAGCCTTTTTTTGTTTAAATCATCGAAAGGAACATATCATGAGTATTTATCAAACAGTATTAGACGATCTTAAAACAGCCATGCTTTCTAAAGACCAAGATAGAACTATGGTCTTAAGAGCTTTAAAAGCAGCCGTGCTAAAAAAAGAAATCAGTGTTCGCCAAGGAGGTTCTGCGACACTTTCTGATGAAGATGTGCTGGATGTAATTCGCAAAGAAGCTAAACAGCGCAAAGATTCAATCGAACAATTTGATGCTGCCGGAAGAACCGATTTATCCGATAAAGAAAAATATGAATTAGGCATCATTGAAGGGTATTTACCTAAACAACTCAGTGAAGAAGAAATAGCAAAAATTGTAGATGAGGTTATCGCTGCAACCGGTGCAACAGCTCCTTCTGATATGGGTAAAGTGATGGGAATGTTAATGCCAAAAGTAAAAGGTTTGGCAGATGGCGGACTTGTGAATAAAATCGTAAAATCGAAACTTTCCTGACATGGAAACCTTCGATTTAATCGTTCTTGTTCCTGTTGCATATTTTGCTTTTAAAGGATTTCAATCAGGATTTGTAAAAGAAGTGCTTAGCATTGTAGGCTTAGTTTTGGCCGTGTTTTTAACGATCAATTATCTCGACCAAGCGGTTGATTTAGCTAAAAAAACCTTCAATCTAACACAAGATTTCAACCCATTTATTTGGGGTATTTTGCTTTTTATTGTGGTTCTAATAGCTACAAACTTGATTACCTGGCTAATCGGTAAGGTGTTATCTGCAGCAAATCTTTCTGCTATAAATAAACTCTTAGGATTGATTTTTGGTGGTTTAAAAGCTGCAATTTTAGTGAGTGCTGTGTTAATCTTTTTAGCCGGTTTTAAAATTCCAAACGAAGAAACTCGTAAAGCTTCTGCTTCATATCCCTATTTGATTCAAGTTGCACCATTAGCTTATAATACCATAGCGACTCTGTATCCTGGTGCAGAATCATTTTCTGAGACCATCAAAAAAACCATTGACGAAAATAACCCATTAAATCAGTTTAATTTTTAAATGAACGTTGAATTTTTACCTGTTGAGGAACAACTCGCTGTTATTCGTAGA
The DNA here is from genome assembly GCA_964541325.1 of uncultured Chitinophagales bacterium. Taxonomy (GTDB): domain Bacteria; phylum Bacteroidota; class Rhodothermia; order Balneolales; family M1805; genus M1805. The sequence continues at coordinate 9,774 of CAZIQX010000020.1, forward strand.
GGAACAGTTGAAATCTTACCTGAGGAAGAACTTAAGTCGAAACTTGAGGCTTCTAGAAAGTCGGGTAAACCACTTCGAATAAAATTAGGTTGCGACCCAACTCGCCCTGATTTACACTTAGGCCACTCTGTAATTCTAAGAAAATTGCGCCAATTTCAGGATTTAGGTCACCATGCCATTCTTATTATTGGTGATTTTACCACATTAATTGGTGACCCCACAGGCCAAAATAAAACGCGTCCGGCCTTAACTCCTGAAGAAATAAAAAAAAATGGGGAATCATATTTTAAGCAGGCGTCAAAGATTTTAGATGCTGAAAAAACCGAAATCGTGTATAACTCCGAGTGGTTAGGAACGATGGGCTTTGCCGATGTAATCAAATTAGCCGGACATATGACGGTTGCCCGAATGTTAGAGCGCGATGATTTTAGTAAACGCTATTCTAATAATGACCCGATTTCCTTGCATGAGTTTTTGTATCCACTGGCACAAGGTCAGGATTCCGTTCATTTAAAATCAGATGTAGAGTTAGGTGGAACAGATCAAAAATTTAACCTATTGGTAGGGCGACAGTTACAAAAAGATGTGGGTCAGGCTCCTCAAATTTGTTTGATGATGCCCTTATTAGTTGGTACTGATGGTGTTCAGAAGATGTCCAAATCTTATGACAACTATATTGGAATTGATGAACATCCAAATGATATGTACGGAAAAGCGTTATCCATACCTGATAATTTAATCTATACATATTTCGAGTTATTAACCGATGTGCCAACTGAAGAATTACCAAAACTCGCGGAAAAATCTAAAGTTGACCCTCGAAATGCCAAGCACGATTTAGCATTTACGATAACCAAAATGTACCACGGTGAACAAGCAGCAATTGAAGCACGTGAACACTTCGAAAAAACGATTATCAACAAAGGAATACCTGATGAAATGCCTGATTATAAACTGGAAATGAATCAGGAATATGGACTTATAACATTGATAAAAGAGGTTGGATTTGCTCCAAGTAATGGTGAGGCTCGTCGATTAATTCAACAAGGTGGAGTGAGTATTGACGGTGAAACTCAATCAGATGTAAATGCACTAATCAAACCCTCAAGCAGTACTTATTCCGCTGTATTAAAGGTTGGAAAACGAAAATTTATTCGTTTAACAGTATAACAAAAAAGGCTTTTCAATACCATGAAAAGCCTTTTTTATATTAGAATGGAGATAGGTTTAAATTACTTCAAAATTAAATCGGATTTTGGAGTACACATCACCAAGAATAACTTCATTTTCTCCTCTTTTTAGTTCTACAACTTTAGAACGATTGGTTAGACCAATACGAACTCCATTTACCAAACTTCCATAGCGAGAACCTCGATCGCTTAACTCGATATTGTTATTGCGCATGGAAATGAGTAAATGATGCGGTGAAACCTGATAGGGAGGGCTATCATGCAAAACAAGGTCATTAATACCCAGCATATCCATTTCATCTTTTCGACCAATTCGGAAAGGATAATAACTGATATCGTATTTTTTTGAACCTAAAGCAGATTTGGCTTCTTCGGTAACCGGTTTGATACATAAGCTTACAGGAGCTGTAATTTCATGACCTCCTTCAGCTGAAGCTACAACGGCAATATCAGAAGACAGGGAAGATATTATTTGGTTGGTTGTTCTCAGGCGTTCAAACATGGTTCTTAAAATAGGAACGACCATACTGTCTTCCTCGGCGGCGATGTATTTAATGAATGCTGATTTTTGAGTTACCAAAACTTCCACTGGTGAAATAGCTGTAACCGTTGCAGAACGAGGTTTATCATCAATAATGGCCATTTCCCCAAACATGTGCGGGGGGCGTAACAAGGCTAAAACCGTTTTATTTCCTTCTGGTGAGGTATAACTAACTTCAACAGTACCCTTTAGCAATTGAAAAGCTTCGTCTCCGTACTCTCCTTGCTTAATAATGGTAGCCCCTTTGTGATATGAACGTTTTAAATGCATAACTTTCTTAGATTGTTTGACACGGCAAAAGTATCATAATTATTAAAAAAAACAACATGCAAATCGTTACGATTAATGTAAATGGTATTCGCTCCGCTACAACTAAAGGATTGGCAGAATATTTACAAAAACATTCACCGGATATTATATGCTTTCAGGAATTAAAAGCACAAGAAGACCAAGTTCCTGATGAAATTAAAGCATTAGGTTATTTTGAATATTATCATTCTGCTAAAAAAAAAGGCTACAGTGGAGTTGGTTTGTTATCAAAACAAAAACCAATTTCAGTTAAAATAGGATGTGGTATTGATTGGATTGATGATGAAGGGCGGGTTATTATCGCCGAGTTCGATTCGTTTTATGCGATTTCAGTTTATATGCCAAGTGGTACAACAGGTGATGAACGACAGTTGGTTAAATATCGCTTTTTAGATGCGTTTCAAGATTTTATCCTTCAGTTTAAATCGAATAATCATAAAGACTTGGTGATTTGTGGCGATTATAATATTGCTCACAAAGAAATTGATATACATAATCCGGTTTCAAATAAAAATTCGTCCGGTTTTTTACCTGAAGAACGAGCCTGGTTCTCTCGTTTCTTGGAGTCAGGTTTTGTGGATGTTTTTAGAGAATTGAGAAAAGAAGAAAAGGATTGGTACAGTTGGTGGAGTTTTAGAGCCGGTGCACGAAAAAACAACAAAGGTTGGCGAATTGATTATCAATTAGCTACTCCTGGATTTGCAAAAAAAGCGATATCAGCCCGTATTGATTCCGAACCTATTTTTTCTGATCACGCTCCGGTTTTTATATCCTATGATTTAGGATAGATTTATCGAGTTGTTTCTTAGCTTTAAAAGAGATATTTTAACATTAAAGTATTTGATATGGGATCAAAGTTTAAAGGCTCACCGGAACAAGTGCGAGCCCTGAATTTATTTATTAAACTGGTTCGAGCCGCTGATTCGGTCTCAAACAGAGTTAATGCATTTATTACTGCAAATAATCTTACTGTATCCCAGTTTGGTGTGCTGGAATCCTTATATCATCTAGGACCGATGAGTCAGTGTGATATTGGCAAAAAACTCCTCAAAACAGGTGGAAACATGACTATGGTTATTGATAATCTGGAAAAAAGAGGACTTGTTCAGCGTGTTCGTGATGAAAATGACCGACGATTTATTCATGTGCACCTTTCAGAAGAAGGAAATAAACTTATTCAAACTATATTCCCATCACATGTTGAGCACATTGTGAACGTTTTATCTGTTTTGGATGGCGATGAACAAGAGCAATTGGCCAAATTGTGTAAAAAAGTAGGCCTGACAGAACCTGTAGTTGCATAAAATAAAAAAGCCCATTGTTAAAATGGACTTTTTTATTTGAATTACTGTGAATATTATTTAAATCTGGCTTTTTCTTCCTTCAAAGACTCGACTACTTTTTTAACATCCTGAGATGCTTCAAGGTTACACACCAAAATGGCATCGTCTGTTTCGATAACAGCTAGATTTTCAACACCTACTAAAGCAATCAATTTTCCGCTTTGCGAAGAAACATAGCTGTTTTTTGTATTTACAAGACTATGTAAATCGGTTTTAGTAACATTTCCTTGGTCGTTTTTTTCCTGTAAATCATAAACGGCAGACCAGCTACCGACATCATTCCATCCAAAGGAACCTGGAACAACAAACACAGATGATGCTTTTTCCATGATGCCATAATCCACCGAAATAGATTCACATGATTCAAAAAAAGTTTGAAGTTGTTCTTTAGATACGGTTCCATTAGATCCGGCAAAACTATCTAAAGCTAGATTAAACATTTCTGGCAAGCAGGTTTTAAAAGCATTTCGTATGGTATCCGTTGACCATATAAACATGCCTGAGTTCCATAAATACGCACCGGTTTGTAAAAATTCTTGAGCTTTTTCCAACGTTGGTTTTTCTTTAAAACCGAACACAGGATGTACCTCGTGATTCCCTAATTTATGTGCCGTTGATTTATCAAAATGAATGTAACCATATCCGGTTTCAGGATGCGAGGGTTCTATTCCTACTGTAACAATAGCATCATGTTGATGGGCTTTTTCAAAAGCGGAATCCATGATGTTTAAAAACGTTGTTTCATCAAAAATGATGTGGTCCGCCGGTAAAACAGCCATTACTGCATCTCCAACCCGTTGATGAATAACTTCTGCTGCTAAGGCCACACAAGGCGCTGTATTTTTTGCAATCGGTTCTCCTAATACGTTTTCACGTGGAATTTCAGGAAGCTGTTGATTTACTAAGCCGATATAGCGCTCGTTGGTGATAATTAAAATTTGCTCATGTGGAATTCGTTTAGCAATTCGATCTACGGTTTGTTGAATGAGTGAGCGATTGCCGAATAAGGTCAAAAATTGTTTGGGATATGCCTCACGGCTTTGTGGCCAAAAACGTGTACCCACTCCACCGGCCATAATAACTGCAAATTGTTTCATTATCTAACTTGATTGATTATGTAAGAGTTGAAAAGTACGAAATTATGTGATGTGCGCCTTTGCCGCATTTTTCATGGTAAAACTAAAGGTTGAACCAACATTAGGCGTACTTTCAATAAATAACGTTTCCCCGTGTGCTTCAATCGTGTGTTTTACAATAGCTAGTCCGAGGCCCGTACCTCCTTTTTCTCTGGATCGAGATTTATCCACCCTGAAAAATCGCTCTGTAACACGTTTGATGAATTTTTTATCAATACCTAAGCCGGTATCACGCACATAAATCAAGATTTTTTCAGGATGCAAGGGATATGTTTTGGCACCAACCATAACACTGCCTCCCGGTTTATTGTATTTAATGGCGTTTTCAACCAAATTAATCATGATTTGTTTAAAATGATTTCTATCAGCAATAATTCGAATCGTGTCACTAACTTCATCCATGGATAGTTCAACTTGTTCTTGTTGCGCCTTAAAAAACAAGCTTTCCACTACCTCATACACGGTAGTTCCTAAATTAAATTCCTCAAAGTTAATTTTTAGCTCTCCGGCTTCTAACTTGGAGATTTCCATCAAATCATTGGTAAGGTATATCAGGCGGTTTACATTTCGTAAGGCTTTTCGTAAAAATTCTTTGTTTACGCTTTGGTCTTCAATTGCCCCGTCGAGTAGGGTTTCGATAAAGCCTTGAATAGCAAAGATGGGGGTTTTTAATTCATGAGAAACATCACCAATAAACTCTTTACGATAGTTCTCAATTTTCTTGAGGCGTTTTAATTCTTTCTCGATGTTCTCGGAAGTTAAATTCATTTGTTGGATGAGTACATCAAGTTCATCTCGGTCAATATCATAATCTTCTTCAAGCTCTTCGAATTTTTTTTGCCTAATTCGCTGTAAGTCTTCGGTAACTTTTAATAGGCGCGTTCTGAGGATGAAACTAGAAATACCGTAAATCAGTAATCCATTTAGAAGGGTAAATGAACCCGCAAAGATGAACCCTTTCGAGTAATCGAATTGAAAGCTGAAATAAGAGAACAGCAGAGGAAAAATAATAAAAGAAACAAGCCCTGAGATTCGCAGGGATGTTCTAAAAAAAAGTGATTGCACCATTTAGTCTTTGAAACGATATCCGACGCCTTTTACCGTTTCAATATAATCATCTCCCAGCTTTTCACGAATTTTTCTGATGTGCACGTCTATCGTGCGATCGATTACAAAAATATTGTTTCCCCATACCTCATTGAGTAAGGTTTGGCGATCTAACACTTTCCCTTTACGATTAGCTAGATAAAATAAAAGCTCAAATTCTTTTTTGGGGAGTTGTAATTCTACATCCTTTTTGAAAACAATGTAACGTTCACGATCGATGGTTAGGTCGTGCACTTTAACAAGATTTTCAGAGTTCCCTACTGTTTCAGCACCTCCCATTTCGTTTTGAGAACCTTCAAGGCGACGTAAAACGGCTGAAATTCGAGAAACCAATTTAGCTGTTGAGATGGGTTTGGTTAGGTAATCATCCGCACCTAAATTTAGACCTTGAACTTCGGTCTTTTCGTCACTTTTAGCAGTGAGGAAGATAATCGGGGTATGTTTGATTTCCTCATCAGCACGGATTTGTTCACAGGCTTCTAGTCCATCCATTTTGGGCATCATAATATCGAGTAAAACCAAATCCGGTTTATACTTTTTGGCCATTCGGATGCCATCTAAACCATCTTCGGCTTTCAGTACATCGTACCCTTCTTTTTTTAAATTGTATTCGATGAGATCAAGCAAATCGCGTTCATCATCAACAACGAGAATGGTTTTTTTAATCTGCACGGGAATTGGGCTTAGTCTGAAATAATGAATAAACTAAGCATTTTCTGCTGTTAAGTGATAATTAAGAAATTGTTACCGCTAGCATTAAGCGTTGAGCATTTTTAGGGCTTCTCGAACTAAATCAGATGCGTTTTTATATGGTTTTTCTGATTTGAGTAGTTGTTGTACGGCTTTTCCTGCATCAAGTGGTTTGTAACCCAATGAAACTAAGGCAGCTACTGCGTCGTCACCAACAGGTGAAACAGAACCAAGAGATGCGGATGAGTCAATTGCAATGCCTCCCACTTTATCTTTAAGTTCAAGAATAATTCGTTCGGCTGTTTTTTTTCCTATACCGGGAATTTTAGAGAGTAAACCTGCATCTGCGCGTGCAATTGTTTCCCGAAGTTGATCACTTGACATCCCCGATAAAATGGCGATTCCCATTTTGGGTCCAATTCCTTTAACGGTAATAAGTAACTCAAATGTTGCTTTTTCAGCTTCATCAGCAAAGCCAAAGAGAGCTTGTCCGGTTTCAGTAATATGATGATGTACATGTAAAAACGAATCTTTCCCAACCTCACCAAGCTTTGAAGCCGTATTTGTGGAAATCGTAAGCCCATATCCAACTCCATGGCAATTAATGACGACAAATGTGGGTAGTTTTTTTTGGATGATACCGGTTAAGCTGTAAATCATACTTTCTTTATTTAATTCGATCAGGGTTTTGTTTCACGAAATCTTCCCATGATGAAACGGAACGATTTTGATGAGATTTTTTCTTGGGAACGGATAGAATTTGTGGCTTTTTTATACTCAGATAATGGGCAATTGCCACACTTAAAGCATCGGTTGCGTCCATTTTTAAACGCTCAAAATCAAGACCTGTCATGTGCTCCAACATGGTTGCCACTTGTTGTTTACTGGCATTTCCATTTCCTGTGATTGCTTTTTTTACGGCTTTTGGATAGTACTCGGAAATACTAAGTCCGGCTAATTTTGGAGCCAACATACAGGCCGCTTGTGCACGCCCTAATTTGAGCATAGCTAAGGGGTCTTTTCCATAAACAGGTGTTTCCACAGCAGCTGTTGTAGGTTTATACACTACAATGAGTTTATTAATTTGTTCAAAAAGTTCTTTTAAGCGATCCTGATGTTCTTCAATTTTTTCTAAACGTAGCACATCGCAAGCCAAAACCGTTTGCTTTTTTCCACTGAAGGCAACAATAGCATAACCGGTTGTTCGTGAACCCGGGTCTAAACCTAAAACGATTTCATCTTTTTGAAGCATATCGTCAATAAGTTGTGCTTAAGTAGGCTAAGAAGCAAGAAGCATTTGAATAAAAAAAATGCTGATGTTTTCAGAAGAATTGAAAATCATCAGCATAGTAAACAATGAGCGTCCGATAGCGCTTAAGCTTCTTTTTCGTACAATTTGATAAACGTATCAATCATGGCTTGAGTCATTCCGGATGCTGAAAATCCACCATCATGGAATAAGTTTTGCATCGTTACTTTTCTGGTTAAATCAGAAAATAGTGTTACACAATAGTCGGCACAATCATCCGCTGAAGGATTTCCAAGAGGAGCTAACATATCGACAAAGGAATACATGCCGTCAAAACCTTTAATTCCTGAACCCGCAGAAGTAAGAGTTGGTCCTTGAGATACAGAATTAACTCGAATTCCACGCTCACCAACACGAGAACCCCAGTTGCGTGCTATACTTTCCAGAAGAGCTTTAGCATCATTCATATCACTGTATTTACTAAAGATACGCTGTGCGCCTATGTACGATAGAGTTACAACAGAAGCGCCATCATTTAGCATATCGAGGACTTCGATTCCAAAATGTAAAACACGGTGAAGCGAAATTGCCGAAATATCAAGTGTTTGTTGCATCCACTGATAGTTGAGGTCTTTATAATCCTTGTTTTTGCGGATATTAGGCGACATTCCAACAGCATGTAGTATAAAATCGATTTTACCGAATTTCTCTTTAGCTGCTTGCATCAAATTCAGAACCTCTTCGTCGCTGGTAACATCACAGGGAATAATTGCTGCCCCAGTGGCTTCACTTAAAGCATCAAGTTGACCCAATCGAAGGGCTACCGGCGCATTGGTTAAAATAAATTCGGCGCCTTCACGATGACAGGCTAATGCGGTGCGCCATGCTATGCTGCGATCATCTAATGCTCCAAAAATGATTCCTTTTTTTCCTTTTAAAAGGCCAAATCCCGTTGAATGATTCATAAATATTGGATTGGTTAATGAGATTGAATGTCGGTAAAGTTAATCAAATAGCGGAAATAAAGCGCAACTTGCAACAAATAGGGATTAGAAACAGATTAAAAGCTGCGTGGAAAAACTGTGGATAACTTCTTAAATACATTGAAACTATGCAATTATTGCCGTATTTTACTAAGCTCTATTAAAAAGGCCTAAGTATTAGTAGAACCTATGTTTGAAGATTTATCCGATAAGTTATCCACCGTTTTTCAAGGTTTATCCGGCAAAGGAACAATCAGTGATGTTAATATTGCTGAAACTGTTCGCGAAATTCGCCGCGCTCTGCTCGATGCTGATGTAAACTATGAGGTTGCCCGCGATTTTACAAACAAAGTAAAGGAAGATGCACTCGGTGCCGGAGTGTTAACGAGTGTTCAGCCCGGACAAATGTTCACCAAGATTGTGTATGATGAACTCGTACAAGTTTTAGGTGGTGAAAAAGAGGATATTCGTTTTTCTTCAAATAGCTTGAGTGTAATTTTGATAGCCGGTTTGCAAGGTTCAGGAAAAACAACGTTTACCGGAAAGCTTGCAAAATATCTAAAAGAGCAACTTAAAAAAAGCCCGATGGTTGCGGCTGCGGATGTGTATCGACCTGCAGCTGTTGAGCAGTTAAAAACGCTTGCTGGTCAAATCGGTGTGCCTGTTTATTCTATTCAGGAAAAAGATGCCGTTCGCGTAGCTAAAGAGGCTGTTGAAGCTGCCCGTAAAGCAGCCTGCGATGTGTTGATCATTGATACTGCCGGTCGTTTGCATGTTGATGAAGAGATGATGAACGAGGTTGCCAAAATTAAAGACCTCGTAAAACCGACCGAAACCTTGTTTGTGGTTGACTCGATGACGGGTCAAGACGCTGTAAATACAGCAAAAGAATTTAATGCGCGCATTCATTTTGATGGTGTAGTACTCACCAAATTAGATGGTGATACACGAGGCGGCGCAGCCTTATCCATCAAAACCGTTGTTAAGAAACCGATTAAGTTTATGAGTACCGGTGAAAAACTGGATGCTCTAAGCGCATTTTACCCTGACCGAATGGCACAACGCATTTTAGGAATGGGTGATGTGGTTTCCTTAGTTGAAAAAGCTCAACAACAGTTCGACGAGAAAGAAGCTCGTAAGCTGGAAAAGAAAATTCATACCAATTCATTCAATTTGGAGGATTTCTTTGAGCAATTACAACAAATAAAGAAAATGGGCTCTCTAACCGACCTGCTTGGCATGGTTCCGGGAATGGGGAAAGCTCTTAAGGATGTGGATATTGATGATAATGCTTTCAAACCAATTGAAGCAATTATCAACTCAATGACCCCACACGAACGCCAAAATCCGGAAGTTATTAATGGTTCGCGCAAACGTCGCATTGCTGACGGCTCGGGAACAAGCGTTCGAGAAATCAATGAGTTACTCAAACAGTTCGAACAGATGAAGAAAATGATGAAAACCATGTCGAAGTTTTCCAAGATGGGAAGAGCTGCTCAAGGACTCAAAAATATGCCTTTATTAAAAAGGTAATTTCAAACTACTAACTAAAACAAAACCAAAGCAGGAGAAAACCCTTGGTTAGAATTCGTTTACAACGTCATGGTCGCAAAAAAAGACCATACTATCACATCGTTGCAGCGGATATTCGTAAGAAGCGTGATGGCGGAATCATCGAAGATTTAGGCCGTTACAATCCCGTTGCAAATCCAAAAATGGTTAATTTGAACACCGACCGAGTTATGTACTGGTTAGCAAATGGTGCTCAACCAACCGAAGCTGTTCGCGGCTTATTAAAAGCTGAAGGAATTTTTTATCGTCAACATTTACAACGTTGGGGCAAAACAGCCGAAGAAATCGAGCAAGCAATTGCTGATTGGAAATCCGGTAAAAACGTTGAAATTAAAGCCACCAAAGTTGAAAAAATGCGCGCTGCATTAAAAGCCGAAGAAGAGCAAGTTAAAAAAGCTCAAGCTGAAGCTGCTGCTGCTGCTAAAAAGGCTGAAGAAGAAGCAAAAGCCGCTGCTGAAGCTGCCACTGCTGCGCCTCAAGAAACTGCTGAAGAAGCTCCTGCACAGGAAGAAACTCCTGTTGCTGAAGAGTCAACAGAAGAGCAAAACGGGTAATTATCCGGTTTTGGGATGGCAAACGAGTTTGAAACCATTGGCAGCGTAATAAAAGCACACGGCCTTAAAGGTGAGGTAATAATTGAACCGGAAGTGGCCAATCCTTACCAACTCGAAACCATCAAATTGTTCTATATAGCGAATAAACGCGGCGACATTGAGCCATACCGAGTTGAACAAGCTCATGTTGTTGAAAAAAATAATCGCTTTTCGTTCTTTGTAAAGTTTGTACATCTAACCGAACGATCGCACGCCGAACAGCTTCGAAACAAAGAAGTGATGATTCCGGCTTATGAGTATGAAAATTTGGATCAATTCGATTTTTCATACCATGAGTGCATCGAATGGGAAGTCGTAAATGAGCAAGGTGAACCTGTGGGCAAAGTTCTAGATGTTATGGATAACCCCGCTCATGAGCTGTTGGAAATAAAAACTTCTCAAGGTGTTGTATTAGTACCCGCTGTGGACGAATACATTGCCGAAATTGACGAAGAAACCCAACAACTTACCGTGAAAAATCTCGACGCTTTGATGCAAATCTGATATGCGTATAGATTTAATCTCAGCTGTGCCAAAATTGTTAGAAAGCCCGATAGAACATTCTATCATAAAAAGGGCTCGTAACGCCGGACTGGTTGAAATTTACATTCACGATTTAAGAGACTTCACTAAGGATAAGCATCGCAAAATCGATGATTACCCTTACGGTGGTGGGGCTGGCATGGTTTTAAGTCCCCAACCGATTTTCGACTGCATCGAGCATTTGCTCAGGCAACGCAACTACGATCATATTATATATACCGCCCCGGACGGAAAGGCTTTTAATCAATCAGAAGCGAACCGACTTTCCCTCTCCGAAAACATCATCGTATTGTGTGGACATTACAAGGGTGTAGATCAACGAGTTAGAGATCAGTTAATCACTGATGAATATAGTATTGGCGACTACGTACTGTCGGGCGGTGAATTACCTGCTTTGGTTATGGTAGATGCGCTAATACGCTTGATTCCCGGAAGTTTAGGCGATGCTGAAAGTGCTTTGGAAGATTCCTTCCAAAATGGCCTGCTTGGCGCACCCGTTTATACTCGACCTTCAGATTTCAGAGGCTTTAAAGTGCCTGAGGAATTAACAGGCGGAAATCACAAACTTGCAGATGAATGGAAACACAACCAATCGCTGGAACGAACCAAAATCCTTCGACCCGATTTACTCAATCCAAAATTTGATAACTAACAGACAAAAGGCAAAACAACAAAGCCATGAATAAATTAGACTTAGTTGAACAAACACAGCTCAGAACCGATTTACCTGAGTTCGAGCCTGGCGATACCATCAATATTCACTACCGCGTTCGCGAGGGTGAAAAAGAGCGTATTCAGCAATATCAAGGCGTTGTAATCGCTATTCGCGGTTCAGGCGCAAATCGTACGTTCACCGTGCGTAAAATTTCCAACAACGTTGGCGTTGAGCGTATTTTCCCTTTCTCTTCTCCTTTTATCTCTTTGATTGAAGTGAAGAAAAAAGGTAAAGTGCGTCGTGCGAAATTGTTCTACTTGCGCGACTTACGCGGTAAGGCAGCTCGTATCAAAGACAAAAACTTATATCAATAAAAAAAGCGGTCAATTTGACCCCTTTTTCATTTATGGCTTAAAGAGAATTTCGATCTTCTCCGTTGGTGGTGCCTCCGCATTTCGGATAGAAACTTGTTGAGCAACACGTTGAGCTAACTCTTCAAAAGCTTTTGCTGATGCAGAATCCGGTGCTGCTATGGCAACCGGTTTCCCTTCATCGCCACCTTCACGAATGGTTTGTTCGAGCGGTACTTCGCCAAGAAAAGGAACATCCCATTGTTTAGCTAAATTACGCGCCCCATCTTTCCCAAAGATGTGATATTTCTTTTCGGGCATATCCGGAGGTGTAAAGTAAGCCATATTTTCAACCACACCTAAAACGGGTACGTTTACTTTTTTGAACATGGCAATTCCCTTACGTGCATCATCGAGAGCAACAGTTTGCGGTGTAGAAACAATAACCGCACCTGTTAATGGAACTGTTTGAACAATAGTTAACTGAATATCGCCGGTACCGGGAGGCATATCCATCACTAAATAATCCAAATCACCCCAAACAACCTCTGTTAAAAATTGTTTTACAGCGCTTGATGCCATCGGCCCACGCCAAACAACAGCTTCATTTGCATCTACTAAGAAGCCCATAGAAAGCAACTTTACTCCATATTTTTCCAGTGGGAGTAATTTTTTTTGTGTTGTAATATTTGGGCGTTCATTGATATCGAACATGGTTGGGATACTTGGACCGTACACATCAGTATCAACTAAACCAACACTAGCCCCCGTTTTGGCTAATGAAACAGCTAAGTTTACAGCTACCGTTGATTTTCCAACTCCACCCTTTCCGGATGCAACAGCGATAATATTTTTAACTCCTTTGAGTAATTCATTCGGGTTGGCATTTCCAGCATTCGAAGTAGCGGTAACCTTGCTCGACATGTTAGCTTCAACAGTTGCTTCTTTATCAACCAAATGATGAATAGCATTTACACAAGCACGCTGAATTTGATCTTTCATTGGGCAAGCTGGTGTAGTTAGATTTACGGTAAAAGACACCTTTTTTTCTTTGATCTGTATGTCTTCAACCATGTTTAGGGTTACAATATCTTTGTGTAAATCGGGGTCGATTACATTTGAAAGAGCAAACAGAACTTGATCTTTAGTAATTGCCATGAGCGTTTAAGTTTGGGTAGGTTTCAATTTGGCGGAAAGGTACAAATACTAGCATCCAAAAAAGAGCACAAAACGTTTCCCTTGTGGATTATAACGGTAAGATTCCAATAAAATGATGTAAAGTCTTATCTCGTACACGCATCAATTTCCAAAAAAGTTAGCTTTGGGGTTTGTATATTACCGAGCTGAAAAAAGGGAATTCCTGTAGCGATATCATCAAATAAATAAACCGTTTACCACTAATTTTTATCCTATGTTACAACGCACACCATTTTATCAAGCTCATGTTCAATCCGGTGCAAAACTCATTGATTTTGGTGGATTTGAAATGCCTGTTCAATATGAGGGTATAAAAGCAGAGCATCAGGCTGTTCGCGAAGCTGTTGGTTTATTTGATGTGTCTCACATGGGAGAAGTGTTTATAAAAGGAACAGGTGCCTTAGCGTTTATTCAGTCTATCACAATAAATGATGCATCAAAACTGACACCAGGAAGAGCTCAATATTCAGCCATGTGTTACGAAAATGGTGGTATTGTGGATGATTTATTGGTTTATATGATAGCTGAGAACGAGTATATGTTGGTCATCAACGCCTCCAATATTGAAAAAGATGTGGCCTGGATGAAATCGCATCTGACAGGCGATGTGATAGTGGAAGATGTCTCACAGGATATGTGTTTATTGGCCGTTCAAGGACCCAAAGCCCCTGAATTGGTTCAGCGGTTAACTTCAGTTGATGTATCATCGATTGGTTATTACAAATTTGCGATAGGCGATTTTGCAGGAATGCAAGATGTTATAATCTCTGAAACAGGCTATACGGGTGAGAAAGGTTTTGAATTGTATTTCACCAAAAATGGTATTGATGCGCTAAACATCTGGAATACAATTATGGAAACCGGATCTGATTTAGGTATTAAGCCTGCCGGTTTGGGTGCTCGAGATACCTTGCGCCTGGAAATGGGTTTTGCATTATATGGTAATGACATTTCACAAGATACATTACCATTAGAAGCCGGTTTAGGATGGCTAACCAAATTGGATAAACCTCATTTTATAGGAAAAGAAGCAATTGTGCAGGCAAAAGAAAAGGGATTACAAAAGAAGTTGATAGGTTTTATTTTAGAGGAAGAAAAGGCTATGCCTCGCGCTCATTACCCCTTAACTGATGAAACAGGAATGGTAATTGGCGAAGTAACAAGTGGTGGCCTATCCATAACGAATGGTAAAGGAATTGGAATGGGTTACGCCCAAACAAGTTATCTATCCAATCACGATGTTATTTATGTCTCAATCCGAAATAAATTAGTTCGTGCAAGTATTACAAAACCACCATTCATCAAGAAATAATCTATGAATGTAAAAATTGATGTGTACTCTTCGGCTTTATCCTTATATGATGAAGACTTGAGAGGTAAAATTGTTGTGGTAATTGATGTTCTACGAGCATCATCAACCATAATTACCGCATTAC
>CAZIQX010000021.1:0-2937 GCA_964541325.1 uncultured Chitinophagales bacterium
ATAAGCAAAAAAAATGTTTCACCTTGCTCTTTACAATATGGGTAAACATCCACAACTTTAGGGTTCAAAATATCATCAATCATCTGTGTGTGAATAAAAGATTTCGTTTTTTGTATGTGAATGTGTTCGTGTGGTTTTGTTCGATTTCAGCTTGGGCACAAGTTGATACAACCACCATAAAAGTACTGGATTTTCAGCTTTGTAAAGATGTTATTGAGCGCGAACCTTATGAATTGGTATCCTCTTATTCAGTAATTGATCAAAAAGCCTGGATTTTTGCGCGTCTTTATAACGAAAACGGACTCAAAACCTTTGAGTTTAAATGGTATCATGAAGATGAACTCATTGCAGAAGTTCCCATTAAAATTGGTAATTCCAGCAACTGGCGCACTTATTCCAATGTAAATTTAAAAGCAGGTTATTGGCGCGTTGAACTGACCGATTCCCTGGGAAAAATCTATAAAGAAGTTCGTTTTAACGTTTCCGGTGATTAATTCGCAATCATGTTCAAACGAATTTATATCGAAGAAAACGTTCTACATCACGACGAGACCAAGCGAATTCTAGCACGCTTCCCAAAAGCAGAACAAATGGTAATACATCACTATAAAGATGTATTTAATCGTGCCGGACAAGATTGGCGATTTCAAAAAAATCATCAAGCTCTCATCTTAGCGCTTCGAAAAGATAATTTTTTATACAAAGGCAGTGATTTTACCCCAAGTTTTGGAAACGATGCCTTTTACTATAATTCCGTTATGCTGAATTGCATTTACGATTGTGATTACTGCTATTTGCAGGGTTTATTTCCTTCTGCCCATGTAGTAGTTTTTGTGAATCAAAACGATTTTAGGACGGCAGTAACCGAAGAATTACAAATACTTAACGCGCCCATGTATTTGGCGCTTTCCTATGATACCGATTTATTGGCTTTTGAAGGATTATTTGGATTTTCGCGCGATTGGATTCAGTATGTGGCCAAAGAACCTCGATTACGCATCGAATTGAGAACCAAATCAGCTAATCTTACAGCTATTAAAGATTTAACTCCCAATGAACGAACCATTTTGGCCTGGTCTATATCTCCGCAATCTGTAATCGAACAGCACGAAAAGAAAACAGCTTCACTAAAAGCCCGTTATCAGGCCATTCAAACTGCCTTAGATGCAGGCTGGCCCATTCGTCTGTGTATCGACCCTATTTTACGTGTTCCCAATTGGCAATCTGTTTATCAAGACTTTTTATCTGATTTATCCCAACAAATTGACCTTCATAAAGTTATGGATATTTCAGTTGGTACTTTTCGAATGAATCATGCTTTTTTAAAGCGAATGAAACAACAACGAAAAGATACCTCACTCCTGTTCGATTCTTACGAAATTACGAACGGTTCATTGGGCTATAATCAAGAAATCGTGCAAGAGATGTACGCTTTGGTTCGTACATCTTTAGCACCGTTTGAATCTAAATTGGATTTTATACAGTAATTAAAAGTGATAATTCATGATCAGACTTACATGATTCATATTCACCTTGTTAATGACTGCATTTAAGTTACCGTTTGTCTCTCCTTGCTGAAACTTAGCTACCCATAACAATTGCATTTCCATCCCTTTTAAAAAGCCAGTGAAGTGATAACGAACATCTACATTAGTTTGCCAATAGGAAGGCATCACGTATTTATTCAATCGCGCATTAGTAATTGCTGGCAAATCAAAATATCCTACAGAAAACAAGGTCTTCCAATGTGATGCTTTAGGTTGATAACCCAAACGAGCTACAGAAGCCCAAACATCTCCAAAACCTTCGTTTCGTTCACGAGGCATGAATGTATAAAAAGGATCTCGCCCCCATTCACGTGGAAACAAATAACGCCCCGAATCGGAAATTCGCGTAAAACTGATGTCAGACAGCCAATTCGTTTCCCGAATGCCAAATCGTGTACTGTAAATTTCGCTGTGTGAGCCTTTATCCACGTACGATTTTGATGGATCCGGATTGCCACCATAGGCCAAAGCATCTTGACGTGTAAATTGAGCACCTATAATAAGCTTTTTCGTTTTTGTGATGGGAAAGCTTACATCTACCTGAACGAATGCTGTGTTAAGTACATTTTCAATGTAGTAATTCCATACTTGAAATTGAGTATGACTTAAGCTCGTATTTTTCCAGTTAATTACCCCAACGCCCTTGCTTTCAATGTGTTCAGCATAATCTGATGCTGAACCATTTGTTGCTCTGCCTTGAGGATAAATACCAATTGACTCTCCTGTATCATACCATTCAGTGGTACTTCGTGGAGATATCGCGTACAACCAACCAAACTGTATAACATTTTTATTTCCCAGTTGTTGTTCATGCCAAAGCCCTTCTACTCCGGTTGGTCGCATTCTTCCGTCTTGCAAATTAATAAAAGGTGTATTCAGAAGTTGCCGACCAAATGTGGTTGATGAATGAGACGTGGTGTAATTCAATAATAACTCTTCCAATCGGTCGATATCTGATTTGTTATTGGGACGTTCTATATCAAATAAACCCAATTCGTAACGATTTTCTTGATTGGTAAGTGCATCTCGCTCCATAAAATCACTCGACCATACATTAAAAATGAAAAATCCACTTACGATGAAATTAAATCCATGAAAAGATTGAGTTTGAAAACGAATACCACCTCCCGCAGCATTCGAAAAATAATCACTCAACTCATTTTCATTTTGAGTACCCATAAAGAGATAGCGAAAATGTCCGCTAACTATACCACCACGAAAAGTTTGTATGAGCGCCGTTGAGTCCTGAGATTTCATGGATTCTCCACGCCATAAATCCGGCTTTTCGTTTACATCTTGATGTTGTGCAATTACAAATAAAGGAAAAAACAGATACAATACGAGTAGTGCAATTCGAAAACGTTGCATAATGGGTATAAAAATTCGTTAG
>CAZIQX010000021.1:2947-4767 GCA_964541325.1 uncultured Chitinophagales bacterium
GTTGATTAACTAAAAGAAGATTTCTGTATTACAAGCCTCCTTTTAAACTCGTAGTTAATTTAAATCCTCCTAGGGCACTCTAACTTTGAAGCAACACCGTTTTTGTTTGCACATAAATCAGCTTCCGGCTTTAATGTATGCGTAACCTTCGTTTTGTAATTTAACTATGTGCAGAATTCCTGCTTTGGCGAAGCTAGCTTGTGAAACAATGTCTTCTTTAGGAATATTTCTTCCAATCATGGAGTTTTCACAGGCTACAAACTCAATCCCTTTTTCCGTAAAAGCTTTAATCTTGGCTTGTTGAGTTGATTTAGATTTCATGAGTAAGCCCATTCCTGCACCATGACAAACAACCTTAATATCTGTTCGTGGGTCTTCGGCCAAAATGTTCGATAACTGTTTCATAAATGCTTTATGAACGGTAGAATCACCAGAAACAAGCTGAAATACAATTTTATAGGGTTCCTGTTCTGCTGTTTGTGGCACAACAGTTCCAGTAATATTTAAAACGATAAGAATCAGAGTAGAAATAAAGATTTTCATAAAACTGCGTTCCTAGAATAAAGATGAGTAACTGAAAAGTATAATTATAGTATCACTTTAACGTAAAGAAATCCAATCTACCTGATTGAATCTCTCTACGTTTTTGAATGTTTAATAGAATTCGTAATCAACACCATGAACCTGAGTCAACAAGGTCTCCGGCGCATCTAATGCGCGTGCAGCTTTAGGTGGTGTTGGTGTTACAGGTGAGTTTTTGGCTAAATAGTTAATCATTACTTGATGTAAAGTAAACGCTGTGTTTTTTGCTTCTTTTACGCCAGGAATTCGACACAACATATCTTCAGGGTCTCCATCGCGTTCACAGGCGGAAACGGTGTAGAATGTGTTCTTATCTAATGGTTTACCACCCACTTTAACCGATTGAACACGCTTACCTATGGCTTCAAAGGCCTTAAATTCCACTTCCATGCCTTTAAATTTGATTACCCATCCACCAAATCGCTTAGATGCATCTTCAGCAAACACGTTGTTGAGTTCTTTTTCAAGCCAGGTCATGATTTGCGAACCCTGAACTTTGGCCACTCGAACCGGAGAATCAACCGGTAACATATCAAATAGATAACCGTGTGTGATGGGGATATTTCCGGTTTTATCAGGAGTGGTATTGGGTGGACAAAATCTGAATCCATTCGATAAAACGATATCTACGTCTTTTATTTGCCATTTTATAGCATTTAGAATCATCGTATCAATCGGATTTTCAATCACAAAGTAGCGATATAATGGAATGGTGCTGTATCCCAATACTTTATGAATCGACTCGGAAAAAGGCTGTTCATTTTCTTTGATGATGGCCTCAACTTCCGGATCTGGGGTAAGTTTGTCTGAGCTCACTTCCACTAACTCGTAGGTATCGTTAATTACTTTACCGTTTTCGATCGTTAAATCTAATTTTCCAACAAATGACCCAAAAGCGCCTGGTTCAACAACTTTTGCATAGTTACCTTGAATAGGCTTGCGCACTCTTTCATGAGTATCCCCACCTAAAATATAATCTACACCTTCACATTCAGGTAAATTGGATAAGTGAATTTGTTGCGATAAGCCCAAATGAGCTAAAATGATAACATAAGCACAACCTTCATCTTCTTTTAAAACTGATACATAATGTGCTAGATTGTCTTCCGGTTTTGTGTAGATAATTCCTTTACTGTAATTCGGAGATTGTCTTTTGGGTACTAAATGATCTGTGTAACCTAAAAAGCCTATTTTTGCGCCATTCACATTCCAAATGTAATACGGATGGAAAATCACCT
>CAZIQX010000021.1:4777-24474 GCA_964541325.1 uncultured Chitinophagales bacterium
TTCATGGCGTTTAGAATGGGAGTCATAGCTTTACCGGTTGTTTTTACCGAAAGCTCACTACCCTGATACATATCACCGGTATCGATAATGAATGTATTTTGTGGGGCTTTTGCTTTTTCCTGTTTTAAATACGTGGTTAATTGTGCGTAACCACCGGTTTTCCGGAATACAGCCTTATTATTTTCCCAGAAAAGTTCATCATGTGGATGAATCTGACAATGCACATCGGTAGTTTGCAAAATAGAAACAGTAAACTTGCCCGATGCTTTTTGTTCGTTCGTACCGCTTATCTTTTCGTTTGAACCGCTTGCAAATGAAGTAATCGGCATTAGGCCGGCTCCTGCTCCGGCTAATCCCAGTTTTTTTAAGAAATCACGTCTGTTTGTTGACATAGACACTCCGTTAGTTATAAAATAAAAAGCTGTTCACACAGTCAGCATGAACAGCAAGTAGATATTGATAAGGATTATTTTCGTGCATCAGCGATAGGCTGAAACGGACCATATTTATGTTGTTTTACAGAAAAACCATCAGCATAAGGTCCAAAAGGATGATCTACCGGCTTTTTGGATACATCCGGCCAATCAAGTGGGGTTTCTTTGTGAGGACGAAATTGAGAGTTTACATAAGCTGCAACATCCCAAGCCTGCTCATCTGTGAGAATCGGCTTATCGTGAAGTGCTCCCAAAGGCATGTTGTATTTCACGTACTTCGCAAAATTGGAAATTCGATTTAACCCTGCGGCATCATTGTAACTGTTTTTGCCCCAAAGTGGCGGATAAATGTATTCATCACCGGTTTCAGCCAATTGCCCTTGTCCATCGGCTTGATGACAGGTCTGACATTGGGCTTCATAGACTTGTTTGCCTTTGCCTTTATCAGCAGGACGATCTAAAAACGCCAACGATTTGAATCCAGATCCGGCAGCTTTTTTTCCTTTTTCAACATTGGAGCCCAAAAAATTCATGTAGGCTTTCATCGCTAACATTTCAGCAGAGGTTGAATCCAATGCCTGACCATTTAAACTCCGTTCAAAACAATCATTGATGCGCTTTGTCATGTTTTCATATGAACCACTTCGTGCCCGATATTTAGGATACATGGATGCAACTGAACCATAATTATTTCCCCAAGGTTTTGTACCTGCATCTAAATGGCAATTTTGACAATTTAGTCCGTTGCTGATTTGCGCTACAGAGCCATTAGGACCCAAATATTTAGCTGTATGTGCAATTAATTCACGACCATATTCAACCTGTTTTTTTAATTCAGGATCTGTAATCGAGTTCACATCGGGTGCAATCCACAATTCTTGTGGTTCTTGTGAAGCCAACGCTGTAACAGGTGTTGTTGATGATGTTTCTGCGCTATTCGTTTCACTTTTCTGACTACATGCAATTACTGCAAGAGTAATTAACGAAAGTATGGCCAAACTGATTTTTTTGTATTTCATAGAGATAAATGTTAGAAACCGCTTCCAGTTAAAAGCAAAAAAAAGCTCACTCTTCTACGAGAGTGAGCTATAACATACTAATGTGGTAATTGGTCGCGGAAGCGTCCGTACACCCAAGTTCCAGCAACTGCACTTAATAAAGTAACAGCGATAACGGTTGCGCCTGTTCCAATTTGAGCAAATAATGGACCAGGACAAGCCCCTGTTATTGCCCAACCTAAGCCGAACAATAAACCACCATAAATCTGACCTTTATTAAATACTTTCGGATGCAATATGATTTCTTCACCGTAAATGGTCTTGATATTGAATTTTTTAATCAACCATACGGAAATCACACCTACTAAAACAGCAGAACCAATCACACCATACATGTGAAACGATTGCAAGCGGAACATTTCCTGAATACGATACCAGCTGATAACCTCAGCTTTAACGAAAATAATACCAAAAGCAATGCCAACTGCCAGATATTTTAAATTGTGATACCATTTGTGAGATAACTGACTTTCGTTAACACAGATGGAATCAAGCGCTCTTGCTTCAAATTCTTTTGTGGTTTGTGCGGTAGTTTGCATAAATATTCTCCTTTATCAATTAAAGCGCTAAAATGAAGGGTAAAATGTAATTGGCCATGATAAATCCGCCAATCATAAAACAACAGGTTGCCACCAATGAAGGCCATTGTAAAGTTGATAAGCCCATGATAGCATGACCACTCGTACAACCACCGGCATAACGAGTACCAAAACCAACCATAAAGCCACCAACAACGATCATGATGAAACCTTTTGCTGAGGTTAAAAACTCCCAGCCAAACAATTGTTCAGGTACTAAACCATTTATTTCAGTAATACCATAAGTGGCTAATTCTGCTTTTAATTCTGGATGAATCTCAATTGGTGCTGAACTTGCAAGAAAATTTGCTGCTACAATGCCACCAAAGAAAATTCCTAACACGAAAAACATGTTCCAAATCTCTTTTTTCCAATCATATTGAAAAAATTTGATGTTTGAAGGGAAACATGCTGCACACGTGTGGCGCAATGAGGAACTGATACCAAAAGATTTGTTTCCAATTATCAATAAAACCGGAACGGTGAGTCCGATAAGCGGCCCGGCAACATACCAAGGCCAAGGTTGAGTAATGAATTCGAGTAGGTTCATAGTACGTTAGATGATTAGGTTAGATAATTAAAGCTAGAATTGTCTTAAAGAATTAGGATTCATTTATCCTATTCGTTTTTTAAAAAATCAGGGCTTTTGTTCAACTACGTACCAATCAGCACTATTTGACCTTATAGCTGAACGCAGCCCTGAAACCGGCTATTTTTTTACGTACTGATGTACGTTTTGCCAAGAACCACCATTACTGATGTTCTGAATACCTTGAGCTTCCAAAAAGCGTTTAGCTTGGCCACTTCTATTTCCTGTGCGGCAGAAAACTACGATTTCGCCTTTTCCTTTAAATTCTTTTACACGAGCCGGAACTTCATCCAAAGGAATGTTTACAGAGCCGGGCACGCTACCCATTGCGAATTCTTCGGGTGTGCGAACATCCACAAGGAAGGCGCCTTTTTCGATTACTTCGGCCAAATTACCGGTTTCGGCCTGACCAAACATGGAACTGAAAATATTGAACATAAGATATGCTACGATTAGGGTTAAACTTATTTTTATAATACTTTTTTGATTCATTATAGTCTGAGCTATTGGACTATTTAAAACATAGTTTCTTTCAGGATGATGTAGATTCCCATCACCAACACAAACCAACCAAATGCCGGTTTGAGTTTCTTACCGTCGATTTTTTTACTCAACGATGATCCAACAAAAATTCCGACTATTGCAAAAACGGAAACAAGTAATAAAAACATCCAGTCAATTTCAGTTTTACCTAAGTCACCGGTAAATCCAAGCAGTGATTTGGCAGCAATAATTGCTAACGAAGTACCAACAGCTTCTTTCATTGGAAGTTTACTTAATACAACGAGCGCCGGGATGATTAAAAATCCACCACCTGCACCAACTAAACCGGTTAAGACACCAACAACGGAGCCTTCCAACAAGATTAAAGGATAGTTAAACTCTTGTTTCTTAGCTTCTTCACCATCTGCTTTAGTATCTTTTTTAATCATGCTGTAAGAAGCTGCAATCATCAACACTGCAAATAAAACCATGAGCAAAATACTTTTAGTGACAACAAAATCACCTAACGTGAATATTTCAGCAGGAATGGCAGGAATGATGAATGCACGGGTTAGATATACTGCAGCAATGGATGGAATTCCAAAGATTACAGCCGTTTTAACATTCACTAATCCTTGTTGAAAAAAGTTTACCGATCCAACTGCACTAGTCAATCCAACGATAAACAACGAATAGGCTGTAGCCATAACAGGCTCAACCGAGAACAAGTACACTAACACAGGTACTGTTAAAATGCTTCCACCACCACCGATTAAGCCGAGTGAAACACCAATTAAAATGGAGGCAAGATAGCCGACGATTTCCATGTATTACTACTAACAGGTTTTTAATTAACGTCAGCAAAGGTCGGCAAATCAAATCCGCGTATCAGCTACTTTTGTTACATAGATAAAATGGATAGGTATATAAGTTTGATAGATTCTGACTATCAATGACTTACAACATTTCAATTTTATTTCTTCCTAATCGTAATTTGCCGTCTTCTTCTAACTGTTTTAACAAACGAGAGACCACCACACGAGCAGTCCCTAATTCGTTTGCCAACTGTTCGTGCGTTATGGCAAACAACTTTGAACCTGTTAGCTCCACTTTCTTTTCTAATAGGAGCAACATTCGCTCATCCACTTTCTTAAAAGCAACGGCATTTATTACTTCAAGCAGTTCTTCAAATCGTTTATGGTACAAGCGAAAAATGTAATCCAGCCATTCAGGATACTCTTTAATGAATTCGGTTACTTTATCAATAGGCAGAAAAAATATCTCGGCATCTTCTTCAACTTCTGCACGAACTTTACTCGTTTCGTGATGAATACCACCCAAAAACGACATGATGCAGGTTTCTCCCGGTTTTATGTAGTATAGCAAAATTTCTCGACCGTCTTCCTCAGTACGAATCACACGTACCGCTCCTTTGGCAACTAGAGGAATGGAACGAATGTGAGAATTCTCCTGAACAATAGCCTGACCTTGCTTGTACGTTTTAATTATTGAACTCGATTGCAATTTTCTTCGGAGTTCGGGTGATGTTCGAAAATCAAAAATATTACCGGTATCAACCATGAATTATTTTCTTACGTCTTCGTGGAAGATTTCAATCATATTGCCATCAGGATCGGTGATAAATAAATATCGGCCATTTTTTCGATTTCCAGGGCCATTGATAATGGTCACTTCTCGTTCTCGGCACCATTTGGCCATTTCATCAACCAATTCTGCCGATTCAACATTAAACCCAAAATGATCAACTCGATAATCTCTTGAAACGGTATCGTATGCGGTTTCAGCTTCAACCAATACTAAGGAATCGGTGCCAACACGGTAAACCGTCATGGTTTGACCCATTCTTCGTTCTACCTCAAAGCCTAAAACATCACTGTAAAATGCTTCTGATTTTTTAATGTTATTCACTCGAATAGTAATGTGAGTAATGCCAATCGGTTTAAAGGTCTTCATAGAAATTAGTAAGCTTAAAAAATTTTATAATGGCTGAAAATAGCAATTCTAGACCTCATCAAACCATAAAATCTACACAAGCATTTCATAAGTTGAATTCTGTATCTTCTCAACCGCAAATCAACGAATTCAAGTTCATGTCAACACTTTTTCTTGTAGCAACACCGATAGGAAATCTCGCCGATATGAGTTACCGCGCCATTGAGGTTCTAAAATCGGCCGATCTCATTTTATGTGAAGACACCCGTACTTCAGCACGTTTGCTACAGGAATATGGAATTTCAACTCCCACACAATCGTATCACTTACACAACGAACATCAACGAACCCATCAGATAATTGATTGGGTTGAGGGCGGTCGATCCATAGCTCTTATTTCTGATGCAGGAACGCCCGGTATTTCTGATCCCGGTTTTTTATTAGTTCGTGAGGCGCAAAATCGTGGCGTTCAAGTAGTTGCTGTTCCCGGTGCAAGTGCTGTTTTAACGGCCTTAGTGCTGTCAGGTCTTCCCTCCGACCGTTTTATATTTGAAGGTTTTCTTCCCCCAAAAAAAGGACGAAAAAAACGAATCGAATCCTGGATTGATGAAGAACGAACGATTGTGATCTATGAAAGTGTGCATCGTATTAACAAATTGTTAGAGGAACTACATGAATATCTCCAACCTGAGCGTGTGATTGCTGTTACGCGTGAACTCACTAAAACTTTTGAAGAAGTTATCCGCGGCACGATTCCCGAAGTGAAAGCACGTTGTGAACAGCATGAAAATCTAAAGGGCGAGTTTGTTGTTGTGATAGCCGGAAAAGATTTTGAGAACTGATTTTTATGATGAAATGGTTTCAATCTCCTTGGTTTATCTCTGTTAGTGCAGGTTTTTTACTTGCCGCTTCATTTCCTCCTTTTGGTTTTCCTTTTCTGATTCTACCTGCCTTCTTTCTACTTTTGAAGTTAGCTGAAAAAGCCGATTCTGGAAAACAATTGGCCTATTGGTCATACCCCGGATTTGTTCTTTGGAACGCCATTTCAACGTATTGGTTGATGTATGCCACCTTTGCAGGTGGTTTAGCTGCTATTTTAGCCAATGCCGTTTTAATGACGATTCCTTTGGCTTTAATGCGACGAGCGTTACTGGAAAAGTTAGACCGTGGTATTCAACTATTGTTGATTCCGGCTATTTGGACCTCTTACGAGTTTCTTCATTTTAGGTGGGATTTAGCCTGGCCGTGGCTAAGTTTAGGAAATGCTTTTGCCGATTTCCCCAAACTCATTCAATTTATTGAGTTTACCGGTCAGTTAGGAATTACATTTATTAGTGTATTGATCGCAACTCAGATCTTTGTTGGTATCAAAGATTACAACACGATTAGAGCGCTTAATTTGCCGCTTAAAAATTGGCTTTACAAATTAGAAAGTAATCCAAAAACCGGAGAACCCATTCAATCAGCTAGTTGGATTCTTATTATGATACTGGGGATGATCGGAATTTCTTACTCTTTATATGAAGAATCTTCGTCTTATGCAGAATTACCGCATGCCGAAGTCGCTGTTCTTCAACCTAATTTTGATTCGTATTTACCTGATGCCGGTTTTACCGATATGTGGCTTGCCCAAGAAAACCTCGTGCAATTAGCAGATTCCGCGCGTACAGACTCAACTCAACTCATCTTATATCCGGAAAACAGTATTCAACCCTTGATTCAACTCAATGACCGTTTTTCTCAACAATTTCGTGATTCTGCACAAGCATGGGATGTAACGATAGTTTCCGGTTTGAATGAATATGTTAGCTATAGTCCTCAGGAAGCCCCTTCTGTTTTCAGAGGTATCCGATATGGGCGCCCTTATGATATTTTTAACTCGTCCATGGTTTGGCAAGCTGATGGATCCATCACTCCATATAGAAAATATAATTTAGTTCCGATTGTTGAACGCATGCCGTTTGTTGAGTTATTTGCCTGGTTAGATGTCTTTGATTGGATAAATTGGGGCTCATTTGCCGGTTTTGGCAAAGGTAATCAAGTAGTAAATGCCCCATTTAAAAAAGGTAAATCATCGGTTTTGATTTGTTATGATTCTGTTTTTCCGGATTGGAGTAGAAAATACGTGTTAGAAGGTGCAACCTTGTTGGGCATTATAACCAATGATGGATGGTGGGGAAATACACCGGGACACGAGCAACATTTTAGTTTTGGGCGTTTACGGGCGATTGAGTCTCGACGGAGTATCGCCCGAAGTGCAAACAATGGCATTTCCGGCTTCATTCTGCCAAATGGAGAAGTTTTAAGCAGAACACAGTATTGGGAACGTGCCTATCAAACTCAAAAAATTCCCCTAAATTCTGAACTTACCTTTTATGTTCGTTTTGGTGATTGGCTCGGATGGTTGAGCTTTATCGGAAGCTTATTGTTTATGTTATACTTACGCTTTAAGAAATAATTTAAAATTAGCTTTTTATTGTCCGTTCTTTTTTGCAAATTGAGAGAAATTAAATACAATTATTTTTGTATTCCATTCTCACTCAATGATTTAAGGAGTATTTATGAAACGTCACGCTGAAGCTGTTTGGAACAACGATTTAAAAGAAGGTTCAGGAACAATGAAATTCGGAAGCGGTGCATTTGAAGGACAGTATTCATTTTCATCTCGATTTGAAAACGGCGTTGGCACAAATCCGGAGGAACTTATTGGTGCAGCGCACGCAGGTTGTTATTCAATGGCTTTAACAGCAGCCTTGGGGAAAGCCGGTTATGAAAGTATTCAAGTAGCTACAATTGCAACAGTTCGATTGGATAAAACGGACGCCGGATTTACAATCACTAACATCCATCTGGAAACCGAAGCTTTTGTTAAAAAAATCGACGAAGAGCATTTTCTTGAGATTGCCAAACAAGCAAAGGAGAACTGCCCAGTTTCTCGCGCATTAACAGGCGTTACTATTGAATTGACAGCACGTTTACTGTAAAACACCCAAGGTCTTAACACAAAAAAAGCATCATTCTATTCGAGTGATGCTTTTTTTAAATCCGTTTGCCTTTAATTCAACGAGATGGGATGATATAAGGCGGCTTCGATAAAAGGAGTATGCTTTCGAAGCACGATTTTATTCTTGATAAATTTTTGGGTGGTTTCATGTAGAAAAAAGCAATTAATACCGAGACCACTGTATCCTTCATCTATCAACTTGTTTACCAATTGTTGAAAATCGGTAAAACCATTTTCTTGGTTAATAATGCCCGATACCCAGGCTTCAATCATTTCGTTGCGTTTAATTTCAGGTGGCAGTTGGATGACAAATTGCATAAAAAAGCATTTAGTTCTCCGCCGTTTTTTTGCGCGACAGCTCAACCAGTCTGTCGCGGATTCTAAAGTCGTACTCATCGAGCAAGCGATTTTCCAGAATCCGGCGCTGTTTATCAATCGTGAATCTATGCAAAATTTCTGTCATTGCATAACGAATTCGGGGGTCATAATCAGAAAAATAATCAAAAAGTTGAGCCTCGTTTTCAGGGTTGTAGTCAACAAGTTCTAAATAGTTTTCGATTGCAGATTTTCGTACTGAAAACGGATACGAAAGCTTGGTGAAATTCGTGTAAATAGCTCGTTTTTTCTCAACATCACCACTTTCTAAATTTTCGAGCATACAAAATAAACGAGGTAAAAAGGCCATTTGAGTCTCGCCGTTAATTTGTTTTATCAATAGATCTTCAAAGGCAGCGCTATCCATTCGTTTTTGCAAAACCTTCAAGGCTGTCACCTTCAAGGCCGTGTCTTTTTCCGCTTTCAAAACTTGCAAGGCATTGAAATACATAGGTTCATTTTCAGGAAAGAAATCAAATGCTTGTAACGATGCTTTTTTAATCAATGGGTGCTCATTTCTGAATTGATCCAGAAAAAATTGATCGGTACCCGTTGCCCCTTTAGTGAGTTTAGCATACAAACTAATCATTTCCGCTAACACTGAAGGTTCTTTTTCCGACTTCATCACATCGCCTAAAATCAATTGAAAATCGGTATCTAAACTGTCTTTTTGTATTTCTTGTAGAGCTTCTAATCGTTGGCTGGCATTGGGTTCATTCCGCAACTGATGCACCCAAAATTCTTTAGGTTTTTCATAAGTAATTGTAAACAAACCTTCGCCTAACACATTCACATAAGCGTTAAATATTCCTTCAGAAGAAAGGTGTCGTTGAAATTGACCTTCTTTTTGGAACGTAATTTTCTTAACAGGTCTTCCCTTTGGCGTTATCGTAATTAACTCGGCGTATATCGGAAAATCAATTGAATGAGCCGAATCTACAATCGCTTGATAACTAAGTTCTTTTTTTAGTTCATCGTATTTAAATTGAACCAAAATCGGTAGGCTTGTTTCAAGTGGTTTAGCTTCGATTTCCAGATTACTGAATAATCTACCTGAAACGCGATAGAGCACATCGGTATAATCCCGGGCAAACAGAGCAGAATTTGACTTATCCAAAATACTTGATGCTGATTTTTGGAATGCAAAAAACCATCGCTCATTTTCCGGTTGCATAAATGCTTGTGTAAAATCAATAAAATGATTCCAGGAATAATCACTCACGAAAGGTTCTTCAAAGCGTTGAAATTGAGCAGCATCAATCTGATTTTCAGCCAATAATCGAGCCTGAAACCAAGCTTGCCAATACACATCAAATCGGGCATCGTTCCATTGGGTCATTTGTTTAAAAACCCCAAACCATTGAGCGGTTACTAAACGGTCAATTTGAATGTCTTCATGGGGTTGGTTGGCAAATACAAATCCCATTGATGCAGCATAAGGCTTAGTCTCCCATCGGGAATCCTGAACGTGAACCATGGTAAACGAGGCAAACGGATACTCTCGATTTAAGATATTTTCCGTTCTTCTGAGTTGTTCATAGGCTCGAGTTAACAAACTGTTCTTCTTTTCACTAGATAGCCGGTTTTTATAGGAAAACAAGCGTACTTTTTTTATGCCAAATTGGACTTCATCAACTTCAAAAAGTCCCATGGCAAACTTGAAATCAGTAATCGCTATGGGCTTTTCAGTTTGCCAACGTACCGTTTTTAAACCGGTTTGATTAGTTGAACTATCCGCCAATCGTTTTCCCGGCGCTGCAACATCCCAATTTGATGGCAATTCAAATTCGGCAAGAATCATTAATTGATTTGCGGGATGAATAACACCGGGCAAATAATGTGCTGTGGCATAAGGCTGACTAGAAGTCCAGATACCGCCAAAACGGTCTTTATGCAATCCATAACTGATATCTGTCTGATAAATTATCTCTAGATTAAATTGCTTAAGACCTTTTGCACCATTAAGTTGAATAATCAATGTATCATCTTGTAAGCTATAGGATGCAGGCTCGTTATCAATACGCACATCATCAATTTGCATACGCAGAGCTAGTAGTCTTAACTTTTTGGCTTCATTCCAAAGTGGCTCAACCGTGTAGGTTAACATCCCCTGCAAGATAGCCATCTCTTCCTGATACCGAAGTTTAACTTGTGCTTTGGTGTATTTAAAATCTCGATTGGGGTAGGCCGGATAATCCTTGTACGCATTATGTAATTGGGATTCTAAAATTTGCTCGGAATCCGTTTGCATGGAAAACAAAGGAATCGACCACAATGCAAGCAATACAGTAAAAAAGAACTTCATTAACGGCTTGTTTTTTCTAGCAGGTTGATAATATGAGGAAATAAAGCAGGTGAACAGGAAAATCCATTTCCAGTATGAACACTGAAACGTCCTTTAGTGTCTGAAAACACTCCGCCAGCCTCTTCTATGATGGGTGCTAACGCGGCTGCATCCCAAATATTGAGAATGGGATCAAACATTAAATCAGCTTGACCTGCGGCAACTTTCATGTGTCCGTACGCGTCGCCCCAGGTGCGATGAATTTTGCATTGTTCATGCGCCGCTTCGAAAAAGTTTTTAAACCCATGCGCGTAAATAAACGACAATTCCGTGGTGTAAAAGGTTGCTTTTGACAAAGAATCACAGGTGCGAACCTGCGTAGGTTTATCATTATAAAAGGCTCCCAATCCTTTACAAGCATAGGCTATCTCACCAGTAGCTGGAGCGAATATAACGCCAATGAGCGGCTTGTTTTCTACTAAAACACCAATAAGTGTGGTGTACAAGGGAACTCCATGAATGAAGGATTTTGTGCCGTCAATAGGGTCTAATATCCAGGTAATGGGCTCGGAACCTTCTTTTGTCCCAAACTCTTCGCCTATAATTCCGTGCTTAGGATAGGTTTCTTCAATTCGTTTTCGAATGATTAATTCGGCTTCCCGGTCGGCTATGGTTACCGGAGAGTCATCTGATTTTTCGATTACTTGAACACCATTATTGAAATAATTCAGGGTGTGATTTCCGGCTTCTTTAGCCCAGCTTACCGCTTGTTGGAGGAGTGTCTCGGGGTTGATTTTCATAGGCTGAAAATACGAAAATGGGGTGAGAAAGCCTGTTAAAGCTTTTTCATTTTTCCCTTTGAATCAACCTGATTACCGTCTTATTTTGTGCTGCTAGATTTTAAACGATACAAAATAGACTCCATGACAGACATTCAAATTTTTGAGCGATTATCCAAAACGCTTGGCTTTTCACCACGTCAAATTCAAACCGTTACCACATTACTCGATGAAGGCGCAACGGTTCCCTTTCTTGCTCGCTACCGAAAAGAAGTAACCGAAGGATTAGATGAAGAACAAATTCGCTTGGTTCGTGATGCAGTTGAACTAAAACGTGCTTTAGAACAACGCCGTGAAGCCATCCTTAAATCTATCAAAGATCAAGAGAAACTTACTCCGGAACTTGAAGATGCCATCCAGAAAGCAGATGATCTAAAAACGCTCGAAGATTTATATCTGCCTTATAAACCCAAACGTAAAACAAAAGCAAGTGTGGCCAAGGAAAAAGGTCTTGAACCTTTAGCCAAAATGATTTGGGATCAGGAAATAAAAAAAGGCAATCCGGAAGAACATGCAAAAGCCTTTGTGGATAAAGAAAAAGGTGTTCTTACGGTAGATGAAGCCCTTCAAGGAGCTTCCGATATCGTTGCTGAATGGATTTCTGAACATATCGAGGTTCGCGACAGAATCCGTGAAGATTTGCGCAAATTTGGAACCATTACAGCCAAAAAAGCTTCATCCGTTAAGGATAGAACAGCATACGAAAGCTACTATGAGTTTAAGTCACCTATAAAGTATTTAAAACCCTATCAGACGTTGGCTTTAAATCGCGGTGAGAGGGAAAGTATTCTTCTAGTAAGCATAGATATCAACATGGAGCACGAACTTGAAAACATGGATGAATATCTGATTAAAGACGAAGATTCCATTTTCACAGATTATTTATTGGATGCCACTGAAGATGCCTACAAACGTTTGCTTTTCCCTTCCTTGGAACGTGAATTACGTAATGAGTTAACTGAACAAGCCGATCAACATGCTATAAAAATATTTGCGACTAACTTGGGGAAACTCTTGTTACAACCACCTTTAAAGTCAAAAGTGGTTATTGGTATCGACCCTGCTTATCGTACCGGTTGTAAAGTGGCTGTTGTGGATGAATACGGCAAATACTTAGAAGGAACAACGATTTATCCTGTTCCACCTCACAACGAGGTAGCTCAGGGGGAAGCCACACTCATGGCTATGGTTCAACGACATGGCGCAAACCTGATTGCTATTGGTAACGGTACAGCGAGTCGAGAAACGGAGCAATTTGTAGCCAATTTTATTCAGCGTTTAAAGACAATAAAACCGGATATCGATATTCAGTACATCATTGTGGATGAAGCCGGCGCTTCGGTGTATTCCGCTTCTCCTATTGCTAAGACTGAGTTTCCTGATTTGGACGCCGCACAACGTGGTAATATCTCAATCGCTCGTCGTGTTCAAGACCCGCTTGCTGAATTGGTAAAAATTGACCCGAAATCAATTGGGGTGGGTTTGTATCAACATGATGTGAATCAGGTTCAGTTGATGAAATCATTGGATGATGTGGTGGAATCGGCGGTAAACACGGTCGGTGTGAATTTGAATACGGCTTCAATGGCTTTATTAACGCACGTTTCGGGTTTAACTTCGAAAGTGGCTGAAGGAATTGTGAAATTTCGTGAGGAAAAAGGACCATTCGTAAAAAGAGAACAGTTGATGGATGTTCCCGGAATGGGACCTTTCCGTTTTCAACAAGCAGCAGGTTTTTTGCGGATACCGGAATCTCCAAACCCATTTGATAACACAGCTATTCACCCCGAAAGTTATGAGGCTGCTCAGAAATTATGCGATAGATTGGGCATTGATACAGCTAAAATCGCTAATCCTGACGCTGAAACCATCAAAAAACTCAAAGATGTCAATGTTCGCAAAACCGCTGAAGAATTAGGTGTCGGTGTTCCTACTCTGGATTTAATCATCGAAAACCTACAAAAACCGGGACGTGACCCTCGTGAAAATTTTCCTCAACCTATTCTTCGTTCCGATATCCTAAAGATGGAAGACCTTAAACCGGGCCAAAAATTAGAAGGCACTGTTCGCAATGTGGTTGATTTTGGTGCATTTGTGGATATCGGTGTTAAAGAGGCCGGTATGCTTCATGTTAGCAAGATGAGTCGCGGTGGCGAAAAAGTTAAAGATCCACTTGATGTGGTTTCAGTTGGTGATATTATTACGGTAACTATTGAAGCGATAGAACCTGAACGAGGCCGAATCAGTTTGGCATTGGTTTAAAAAGGTGTTAGGTTAAAAGTGGTAAGGTTTTAGCGGCTTTTGAAAAGTAGTAACGATTTAAAGTGACTCAGTTGGTCTTCTAGGGCTGTTTTAATCGTATTTCATGGAATCGTATCCATGAGTTAACATAATCGCGATAGAAGTTGGTGTTTCCATAGGACTCACAGCGCTCTGGGCTCTGTGAGTCCTGTTGTGTAAGTGTGATTAAACTCATAAATGCTTTTACCCTCACATAAACGACTAACAGTCAATAAAATGACTGTTAGTCGAAGTTCATTGCGGGCTTAGTTTCTCCATCAGTTGGATTGCTTTAACTGCGCTTTGGGCTCTGTGAGTCCTGTATGTAAGCGTGATCAAACTCATAAACGCTTTTACCCTCACATAAACGACTAACAGTCAATAAAATGACTGTTAGTCGAAAAGCTACCCTATTTCTTTTCTCAATCGAGCCACAGGAATCTTTTCCAATTCACGATACTTTGCAACTGTTCTGCGTGCAACAGGATAACCACGCTGTTTCAACTCCGCAACCAATTCCTGATCGCTAAATGGCTTAGTCTTATCTTCTTCTGCAATAATTTTCACAATCAAATCTTTAATCTCACGATTTGCAACCTCCTCACCCGATTCTGTTTTCATGGCTTCATTGAAGAAGTATTTTAACTCAAACACCCCAAATGGAGTTTGAACAAATTTTCCATTGGCTACCCGTGAAATAGTTGAGATATCCATCTGAATCCTATCGGCTATATCTTTTAATATCAATGGCTTTAACCCTTTACCGGTTTTGAAAAACTCGGATTGCATAGCCACCAATGTTTGCATAACACTCATCAAGGTGTGCTGTCGCTGACGAATTGAATCAATAAACCACTTGGCAGAATCCATTTTTGATTTTATGAACTGCTGGGTTTCTTTAACATGATTGTCTGATTTATTGGAATGTTTAATTTCATTCCACATTTGCTTGTAAACCGGTGAAATACGCAACTGAGGAGCATTTCTCTGGTTTAAGGTGATCTCAAATTCCCCCTCTTCATCATCATTATCTGAGGGCATATACACCACATGAAAATCAGGAATAACATACTCATTAGAACTCATACCGGCTGATTCCACCAAACCGGGTTTAGGATCTAAGGAACGAATACAGGCATAAACCTGACTCAATTCATCTTCCTCTATCTGATACTTTTGCATCAATTTGGTGTAGTGTTTTTTCTCGAAAGCATCCCAATCATGTTTCAGAATGGTATATGCCATTTCAGCGCCATCCAATTCATCCTTTTGCACGGCTAACTGAATTAATAAACATTCGCGTAAATCTCGAGCGGCTATTCCCGGAGGATCTAATTGCTGAATTTTTTTGAGAACAAGCTCCACTTCTTCATCTGTAACAAGCTTTTGATGATTGAACGCTATCGTATCAATTACGGCCTGTATGTCCCTGCGAAAGTATCCATCTGAATCTATAGAGCCTAAAATTTGATCCGCAATCAGCATTTCCCGTTCATTCAAATTGAGTAGCTGAACTTGATTTTCAAGGTCTTCGAGCAACGATTCGTGGTAGGGTTTGGGCAAATCCCGAATATCTTCCAAATCCGGATTTAGCGGCGCTTTATAGGATTCTAATTCATCGGCGTGTAAAAACTCATCCCAATCATCATCATCAAGCTGAGATAAGTCATCCATCGGCTCAATATCTTCCAGATTGTCTTCGCGTTCCGCATCGGCTTCAGCTTCTTTTTCCTCACGTTCTTGCTGCAATTCGGGGTTTTCATCACTCAAAGATTCTTGTATATCCGGTAGTTCTTCAAACTCATCTGCCTCTTCAAGTAACGGATTCATCTCCATTTCTTCTTTGATGCGTTGTTCTAACGCAAGTGTAGGCAACTGCAACAGTTTGATGTACTGTATTTGCTGAGGTGATAATTTTTGGGATAAGGTTTGCTTTTGTGATAAAAACTGACCGTGACGAATCATTTGCGAACCCCGTTTCTTACAAGTTGAACAGTGTGTGAAAAGGCATTTGCCCAATCTTTACCGTATTTACGTTCCAAAGGTCGACGAATAAAATCAGCAAGATAAATCCCTTCTTTTTTGCCTCGCTCACAAGCAGGCGCACAAATGGAAGGTACGTATTGATAGTTGGCGTATTCCATTTCCCCGATTTTGGTGATTCGAATAGGAAATAAATGACAGGATATGGGTTTCTCCCACGTGAAACGACCTTCAAAGTAGGCTCGTTGAATAGCGCATGTGGCTACATCATTCTTATCGTACACCACAAACACGCAAGCTTCATTATTGGTACAAGCTAATTCAAGCTCACCGTTTTGTTTCTCTTGAATTAAACCATGTTGTTCAACGGTTTCAACAGCCTCCGGCCGTAGTTCATCTTTCAACTTTTGATACGCTTTTTTTAGTACGGGCACTTCATTGGGGTCAACCGGGGCGCCGGCATCTCCCACTACACAACAAGCGCCTTTACAACGACCTAAATCGCAGGCAAACTTAACGGTTGCAATTTCTTCGCTGAGAATAACGTGATCAATCTGAAACATGCAACAAATTTAATACCAAAGTGTCTTCTTGTCTAATTATTTTTTTGTGATTGCTTCAACTTTAGATTTCTTTTTTGAGCCTATTCCCACACAATTGTTATCTTCCCATCATGAAAAAAGCCATTTTGAATTACCGTGATCATATCAAATTGTTGTTGCAATGCTCACTGCTCGATTCCATGAATGCCATGCAACGCAATGCTTTTATTAAATTATGCCACAAACGGGAATTCCAAAAAAATGAATTTATTTTTCACCAAGGCGATCCTGCTTCCGGTCTATATATCATCGAATCAGGTCAAGTAAAATTATTTGTACCTGATTCTGAAGAAATGGGTATCACCATTAAACCGTATCAAAGTTTTGCGGAATTTTCACTTACATCAGAAATTAAACGCTCCTACTCAGCACAGTGCTTAGAACCTTGTACTCTTTACGGTTTCTTTAAGTCAGATTTTGATGTTCTAAAAAAACGACATCCTGATATTGGAATTAAATTGTATGAGTCTATTGTTCAGCTTGGCACACAATTATTGGAATTGAGTATGGATTCCATTCGAAAATCAAACGGTTTAAATGAAGCCATCAAACAGCATTTTGAGTTGTACGCGCTTCAAACAGAAATATCTCCCAAATAAATCATTTTAATGAATACACCGAGCCTTAAGAAAGGTCACATCACCCCTGTTCGTATTGAGAAAGCAGCTTTTGAAGGAAAAGGACTTGGAAAAGTAAACGGAATGACGGTTTTCGTTCCCAATACTGCTCCCGGCGATTTAGTTGAAGCGCAAATCATTAAGAAAAAAAGTAACTATGCCGAAGCACGATTAGTGAAGATTCTCGAACCCGGTTCGGTTCGCATTCAGCCGAAATGTTCACATGCTTTAGAATGTGGCGGCTGTTCATGGCAACATCTTCCCTATGCATCTCAGGTTGAGTTTAAGCGTCAACATGTAGAAGATCATATTCGCAGAATTGGCGGTTTTCCGGATGTACCTGTTCATCCTGCTATCGCTTCTTCTCAAGCATTTGCTTATCGGAATAAAATGGAGTTTACATTTGGCGACCGACGTTGGCTAACTCAGGAGGAAATCGCTTCAGCAGATGAGGTGCAAAAAGATGGATTTTTTGGTGGGATGCATGCACCCGGACGCTTTGATCGAATTCTACATCTGAATGAATGTTATCTAATGGCTAATTATGCCTACGAGATGCTCGACTTTACCCGTGCTTTTGCTATTGAATTTGGGTTAGAACCCTGGAATCCGGTTCGTCATACCGGCTTTTTGCGCAATTTGATGATTCGAAATTCGCATTATTTTCATGATGTGATGGTAAACGTGGTCACTTTTGGTGAAAACGAAGCTTTTATGAAACCTTACACAGAAGCACTTCTCAAAACGTTTCCATTTATCACCACCATTACGCAAAATGTTAATGATACCAAATCGCCTACCTCGGTTGGTCGGTATGAACATGTACTATTCGGACCTGGTTTTATTCGAGACAAAATTGGTTCATTTCAGTTCAATATTCACCCTAATGCGTTTTTCCAGACCAATACGCGTCAAGCAGAACAATTGTACGAAGTTGCACGCTCCTTTGCTGATATTCAACAAGGTGATGTGGTGTATGATTTATATTGCGGTGTAGGAACGCTTACTCTTTTTATGTCGGAAAAGGCTTCAAAAGTGATAGGCATTGAATTAAATCCGGTCTCGATAAACAATGCTAAACAAAATGCTTTAGATAATGGTGTGAATCATGTGTTTTTTGAACTAGGTGACATGAAAGACACGTTTAACGCTGAAATACTGGCTAAACATGGTAATCCGGATGTAATTATTATTGATCCACCTCGTGCAGGCATGCATCCTGATGTTATTCAAGAGCTCATTAATCTCAACTGTCCAAAAATTGTGTATGTGAGTTGTAATTCAAGCACTCTAGCCCGCGATTTGGCTCTACTTAAAGACGTTTACGATGTCCTTGAAGTACAACCGGTTGATATGTTTCCACAAACGTATCACATTGAATCTGTTGCTAATTTACGTTTAAAGAGTTGATATGCAAGTAGTTGTAATTGGAGCCGGAATTGGTGGACTTGTAGCTGCATCGCTGATGGCCGCAAAAGGTCATCAAGTGCAGTTGTTTGAAGCCGGTTCGCTGCCCGGTGGTAAAATGAGCGAAATTCGTCTTGGTGAGTATCGTTTTGATACCGGTCCCTCTTTGTTTACAATGCCTTTTATACTGGAAAAGGTGTTTAAGGAATGTGGCAAAACGATGGCGGACTATGTCACTTATTCAGCCTTAGATCCCCTTTGTCGCTACATCTATCCGGATGGAACACGTTTTGACAATTCCCCGGATTTATCCAAGACTTTATCGCAATTACAACAGTTTGCCCCGGAAGATGCCTTAAACTATGTTTCCTTTTTGGGGAAAAGTGCTGAGATCTACAAAAAAACAGCCGATGCCTTTTTGTTTAATCCATTAGCTGAATGGTCTGATTTTAAATCGCTGAACTTCAAAGATTTATTGAGTATCAATGCGTTTTCAACCGTTTCTGAAGTAATTGATAAAACATTCCAAACAGAGTATTTACGAAATTTTTTCAAACGGTTTGCTACTTACAATGGCTCATCTCCCTACAAAGCTCCGGCGACGCTAAATGTGATTCCCTTCGTGGAATTAGCTCAAGGTGGATTTTACATTCATGGCGGTTTATTTTCATTAGCTAAAGCATTAGAAAAGTTAGCAACCGATTTGGGAGTTTCCATTCAATACAATCAGGTTGTCTCGCAGATTGAAATCAAAAACAAAAAAGCGGTTGGTATTTCGATTGGTGAAGGTGATGCCAAACGATTCATTAAATCCGATTGTGTGATTTCAAATGCGGATTCAGTATTTACTTATACACGATTGGTTTCCAACGCCGTGATTTCTGACTCAGAAAAAAAACGTTTTAAACAGTTAGAACCCTCCTGTTCCGGCTTTGTGATGCTCTTAGGAGTTAATCGAAAGTATTCCATCCTAAAACATCATAACATTTTCTTTTCCGCTGATTATAAACGAGAATTTGAGGATATTTTTACGCATAAAACAACCTCAGCTGACCCAACCATTTACATCGCCGATACTTCATTTGCGGAAGATGGCCATGCACCTCAAGGACATTCGAATTTATTTATTTTAGTAAATGCTCCTTACACGCATAAAAGCTTAGATTGGAATAGGGAAAAAGATCGATACGCTTCCTTAATTATTCAAAAGT
>CAZIQX010000022.1:0-1548 GCA_964541325.1 uncultured Chitinophagales bacterium
ATCCACTCATTCAAACGATTTACCAACGCACCTTTACCGGCTCCTTCAACACCAGAAACTATAATTAATAAGGATTTATGATGCTGTTTGAGGTCTTGCTGTAATTGTAGCAATTCGTAGCGAAGATGAGGTACCCGTTCATCATACTCTGATTTAGATAAGGTGTTTCCCGTTTGAATGTGTGAAAACATAACCGACTCCTTTTTCAGGTGATTCCAACTGTTAAAGACAATATAGGCTGATTTGTGGTGCATCCAAAAAACAATATGTTGAGACTTATTATGAATACAGTGTTGCTTTTGCAGGCTACATCATAAATGTAAAACAGACTTATAAGTCTTATTCTTGATGGTTTAGTTTGGCGTACAATTTGGCATATCAAGGGGGTATATAAATGTTGTTAAAGTTCCAAAAGGAGGACAATATGTTACACCGAATACAACAAACCTTGATGGCTTGTGTGTTATTTCTTAGTATAGGAATAGCTACGTATGCTCAGGGTATCGTAGAGGGTCAGGTTATCGATGCAACAACCGGTTTGCCAATAGAAGGTGCGCAGGTTTCGCTACATCCCACACTTGTAACTCTAACTGATGTGGATGGCATGTACAGTTTTACCAATGTACCTGCCTCCAGAATTTTGGCTGATTTTTCAGCTGATGTTACAAGTGGAACTGCGCCACTTGATGTTCAATTTACGTCAACAGTTGATATTGAACCTTATGTGCTACACATTAGCAAAGATGGTTTTATTGACTTTATTGATGACTATATCGTAGTGGTTAACGGCGAAAGTGAAACGTACAACATAGCATTGTCGCCTGTTTTAGCAGAAACTGAATTTAGAATGGTTTTGCAATGGGGTACAACTATTTCCGATTTGGATTTTCATATGTCAACTCCTGAGATAGAAGGAACAACTCATGTGGTTTATTATGGAAATAAAGGTAGCCTAACACAGGCTCCTTACGCCTATTTAGATTTAGATGATACTCAGTTTGAAGGCCCTGAAACCATTACCATAGGTCAATTATTTGCAGGTACTTACATTGTGTATGTGCATAATTTCAGTGCAGAAGATGCACTTGGAAATTCAGACGCCTCTGTAATCGTATATCAAGGTAGTCAGGAAATTCAACGCATTACTATTAATCCTGTTGGAACGCAACCGTATTGGGTTGTGGGTACAATTGATGGCTCAACGGGTATTTTTACAACCGTAAATGAGTTCATGGATAGTAATCCGGGTGGTGTTTATATAGCAGCTCCACAAACTCCGCAGTTTAATGAAAGTGAAGTAGTACCAACGTATTTCTGGACTTTTGGTGACGGCGGCGAAAGCACAGAAGCCAATCCATTATACACCTACACGGATTTGGGGTTATACTCCGTTCACATGACTGTGAATATAAGTCCATATTTTGATGAGGTAATCGTTTCAAAACCGGATTTAATTGATATCTATCCAGACAATTCAACTTCTGAAACCGAGCCGAATAATGCTACTTATGAAGCTAATAGATTGAATGAAAGTTGGACTATGAATGC
>CAZIQX010000022.1:1558-22760 GCA_964541325.1 uncultured Chitinophagales bacterium
GAATGCTATCATCGGTGAAAGTGAAGACAACAACGATTGGTTCATTTTTACGATGCCTGAAGATGGAGAGATTAGTATTAGTTTTACAAAAAGTGGTACAGTCTCTGCTCGTTTTGCATTATACGGTCAATTTAATACATACGAAGGAAATCACATAGCCATTGGAGCTCAAACAGTTAATGATTTTGGCGGAACCGACTATATTGATATTCCTAATTTATTAGCTGGCGACTATTATGTACGCGTGTTTAGAGAGTATGATGGTGGTAGCAGTAGCTTTTTAGGTGGTTCAGGGTCTTATCAATTAAAAGCGACTACTGTTTATACGGGTATTGTTAACGATACAGAACCAAACAATGCTGCATACGATTTCAATACACTAGACCTTGAAACGCCGGTAAGTGGTCACATTGGATATTATGGTATTTCAGACTTAGACCAACAAGATTGGTTTAAAGTAACTACACCTGAAGATGGGGCACTTGTTGTTACCCTAACAAAAAATAGTACTCTTGCTGCATTAATCGAGTTTTACTCCGTTTTTGACACATATGAGGGAGCTCATATTGCTGTTGGGACTAAAACAACTAGCGATTTTGGTGGCAATGATGTTATCGAAATACCAAATTTGGTTGCAGGTGAGTACTATGTACGCGTGAGATTGATGTATGATGGTGAAACCAATACCTATTTAGGCGGATACGGTACGTATGAATTAACGGCGAACTTCACATCAACCGGTATAGCTAATGATGTTGAGCTAAATAATGCATCCTACGACGCAAAACCACTCCTAGTAGATCAGCCTTCGACTGGTCATATTGGATATTATGGAAATACAGATCTCGACCATCAAGATTGGTATTTGGTAAATGTGGCAGAAGATGGTGTGTTAACTCTCAATCTCTTTAAAAGTGGTACACTTGCAGCGAAGGTCGCACTTTATTCCTATTTCAATACCACACCTGGAAATGAACTTGCTGTAGGAACCCATACCCCAGATACATTTGACGAAGTATTCGGTGGAATGGATCACATTCAAATTCCTAATCTGGTTGCTGGAGATTACTATATACGCGTGTACTTAGAATATGATGGGGTAACCAATGCATTTTTAGGCGGATATGGAACGTATGAATTAACAGCAAATACTGTATTCACAGGTGTTGTTAATGATGTAGAGTTAAATAACGCATCCTACGACGCAAAACCACTCCTAGTAGATCAAACTTCAACAGGTCATATTGGATATTATGGTAATACAGATTTAGACCATCAAGATTGGTATTTGATTAACGTGGCAGAAGATGGTCACTTGGTCGTTAATTTAACTAAGAGTTCTACATTAGCAGCTAAGGTAGCTCTTTATTCCTATTTCAATACCACATTTGGAAATGAACTTGCCATTGGCTCACATACTTCGGATATGTTCGGTGGTGTGGATAAATTGGAAATGAGCGAAATAACAGCTGGCGACTATTATGTTCTAGTATCCTTAGAATATGGTGGTGAACTTGGTTTCTTAGGCGGATATGGAACCTATGAATTACTTGCAAGCTTAGGTTCTAACGAACCCGTTGTTATTCATTCTACTCCTGAAGGCGGTCTATGGTCATCATCAACAACCTGGATGGATGGAATAGTACCACAATATGGAAGTGATGTTGTAATAAACGGACCTGTTGGTTTGGATGTAAGTACTGAAGTAAATCATCTAACAGTTGCAGCAGAAGGAAAACTTTTTGATGCCGAACCAAGTGCTCAATTGGTTGACCTCATGGTCGTCGGAAACCTCGAAAATCACGGATATATCTTCACAACCAAATTGGAAAATGGACTCACATTTAATGTGATTGGAAACATTTTAAACGAAGGTATTATCGCGCCTAACGAAATGCGTTTTTATGCATGGGATGATGGTGGATTCCAAACATTAGCCGGAAATCGCGGTGTGATTGGATATACTCCTGATGATAATTTACCAATGGAGATCAACTCCTTAACAACACTTGTTGTTAAACCGGAAGGATTCCTGAATATCGAAGGTATTGCCGTATTTAGCGGTGTTTTCCTTGAAAGTGAATTTGATGGTTTCCTTTTAATGAATCCAGGTGTATATGGAACT
Source organism: uncultured Chitinophagales bacterium (assembly GCA_964541325.1). GTDB lineage: Bacteria > Bacteroidota > Rhodothermia > Balneolales > M1805 > M1805. The sequence goes on from CAZIQX010000022.1 coordinate 3,684, forward strand.
AGTGAAGTTGAATTCTTCACCAACAATCCACAACAAACAAGTATCATCCAATATCAACAGTTTATTGGTGGACGTGTATTTGCCGATGAAAACGCTGTGTTCTTTGGAGCTACATTCCGTCAATCGTTATTAGAAGGTAATTTCTTTGTTCCTGATGTGATTTCACTCTGGGAAGGTTCAACCAATAATGCTCAAATTATTGGCGTGGATTTATCAACCAATCCAGCAAAATTGGCTAAAAAACTTCCTGCACTGCCTGAAACAAAAGTGATTTCAGAAATTCGTCTTGAAACCGATGGCGGCATGTTTACCAATAATGGTTTGATTGCCAATGCCGGATTCTCTGAAATGCCTTTTAATGCCTACATATTTGGTTCCGTTCAAAATAATGGCTATTGGAATCTTCAAAATACATCATTATTAGCTGATAGAGATCAGGCTTTCAACTCCATGCCAAAAGAAAACGAATTTGTTATGAATAGTTTCCTAACTATTCCTGCAAATAAACCGGAAGCCACGATTTGGCAATGGTACTTTAACGGCGAGTTGATCGAAGGTGAAACCAATCCTGAAATCATAGGTGAACCTCCGTATGAAGGTACAAGTCACCAAGGTGTATTAACATGTAGCACTGATGTGGGTTGGTCGAGAACGATATACCTGAACATTGAAGAACATCAAACCAATACAGGTGAAGCCATTTACTCAACCTTAGAAGGTGGTCTATGGTCGGAAAGTACAACCTGGGTAGGCGGAATTGTTCCTCAGTACGGTTCAGATGTTGTTATTGAAGGCCCGGTTGGATTGGATAATAGCAATGAAGTAAATAACCTAACCGTAATGGGAGAAGGTTCACTCTTCAACGCAAATCCTAATAATGAATTAGTTGATTTGATGGTAGTTGGCAGATTGGAAAACTTCGGTTTAATCTACACTACACTCGATTATAACGGATTAACGTTTAATGTAATTGGCAACATTCATAACGAAGGTGTTATCGCTCCTAACGAGTTTCGTTTGATGGGTAGTGGCGAAATGTCGAACCAGAAAATCTCCGGATTTGGCATCATTGGTAATGATATGCGTGTAGTAGAACGTAATTCACTTAATCAACTCATCACTTCAGTTGTAAAATACGAAGGCTTGATCGTTGTTGAAGGTACCGTTTTATTCAGTAGTGTCTTTATTGATTCACAAGTTCCCGGTTTTGACCTCACTCAATATAACATGTACGGATTCAATGAAGTTGGCTTTACCACATTGCCAATGGAAGACGCACCGGTTAGTATGAGTATGGCTCAAGTATTCATGGGTGGACGCATATTCTCTGATTTACAAGTAATATTCAGAAATACCACGTTTACCGATGTGGTTCTCGATGGTGGATTGTTATTTGCCGAAGAAAACCGATTTATCGGTTACACAACCAATAATGCGCAACTATTTGGTGTAGATATTTCAGCATCACCGGCAAAATATGCGATTTCGGATGATAAACTCACCTACGCACCGCTGCCTGAAATTCGCCTGATTATTGAAGGTTCGATTACCAATAACGGACGCATTGAAAACGCAAATATTTCTACAATGCCGTTTATTGTTCAGGTTTTTGGTGATGTGTACAACTACAATTTATGGGCTCCAAATGTAACTCAAGTATTGGGTTTGGGTGATCAGACCTTATTCTCTGATCCAAAAGATTTTATCACCTTTAATACCAATCTGTTCATTCCTGCCCATGTTGATGGTGCTACAACCTGGCAATGGTTCTGGAAGTGGGGCGAAAGTCAACAAGAGGCTTTAGAAGGGGAAACCAATGAAATTCTCTATGGTGAACCTCCTTACACAGAAGCTTATGGTGCACTACAATGTAGCACGAATGTTGGTTGGTCGCGGAACATTTTCTTGAACATGAATGATGGTTCTCATGGTTTGCATGCAGAATTTTCAGCCAATATCACTGAAGGTATAGCTCCATTAACGGTTGAGTTCTACAATCATTCAAGAGGCACTATTAGCAGTTATTATTGGGAATTTGGTGATGGTAATACATCAACCGAAGAAAATCCGATTCATACCTACGAAAATCAAGGCGTTTATACGGTAAGCCTAACCATTTCTGATGGATTGGAAACCCAACGTACCGAATACATGAATTTCATTCGTGTATATGGCGAAGGTGATTTTGGTGTACTTACCGGATACGTTACGGATGCAACCACCGGCGCACCTATTGCAAATGCTTGGGTAGAATTGGCTTGGTTTGGTGCCTATACAGATGAAAACGGTATGTATCGAATCGAAAATATTCCACCTGCACCATTTGGTGTCGACTTCTATGCAGATAACAACGTGGGTATTGCTCCTCTAACCGTACAATTTACCAGCATCATCATGGATGGTGCGTATCCAATATCGGTATTTGCGGAAGGATTTACCCATTATTTCTATCATGGTGTGATTGTAGTTTCTGGTCAGGAAACAACCTTTAATGTTTCATTATCACCAGAATTGACCGATGCAGAATTGCGCTTTGTATTGAATTGGGGTGCTTCACCATCCGACCTCGATGCACACTTGAGAACTCCTGCCATGTCAACAGGGGAGCCTTATCATGTGTATTATAGTCAACGAGGCGCACTTGATGCTGAGCCTTTTGCTGCACTAGATTATGATGTGGTAAGCGGTTACGGTCCCGAAACGATGACGATTAGTCAATATGTTCAAGGAACGTATCATTACTATATTTATAATTTCTCCGGTGAGATTCCACTCACTCAATCAGGTGCTGTGGTTCAGGTTTACAACCGTGATGGTTTAGCCGAAACGATAACGATTCCTGAACAAGGTGAAGGCCGGTATTGGTATGTGGCAAGTTTCGATGGATTTGCAAATGAATACACCATTCATAATACCATCCAATTTGAAGAACCCGGTGCACCTTTAGCAAAAGAAGTGCTGAAACCAAAAACAGTAACCGAAGAAACCCTTGTTACCTATAATTGGTACTTTGGCGACGGTGAAGAATCAACAGAAATGCATCCGGTTCATACGTATACCAATTCAGGCATTTATAGTGTCCGATTGGTAGTAAACAACGGTTTGCAAACTGCTGAAATGATGATTCCTGATTACATTCGAGTTGCTGATCCGAATGATGGTTTACTTGCTGTAAACGATACCATGTATGTTATAGCCGGACAAGCCATTAAGGTAAATATGCTGGCTAACGATATCTTGCCTAGAGATGGAAACTTCTGGGTGAATATGATGAACATCCACGATATTCAACAAGGTATGTTTATTCCTTCCATGGATATGCGTTCCGGTATGTTTATTTCGGATGCCAATTCAACCGGACTTGTAGAAATCCGTTATTCATTGGCCAATCACATGTTCTATTCGGAAGCAAGTGTGTACATTCATGTAATTCAAGGAATTCCTCAAAATATGCCTCCTGTGGTTCTTTTACCACTTGAACTAACCATTTTGGAAGACTCAGCCGTTGTATTCCCGATTCATAAAGTAATTTATGATGACAGAAACAGCATTGCTGACCTCACCATTGAATGGGGTTCAAACCGTGAAGAAGTTCAGGTTATGTATGTGGAAGAACATCGCAGCGTTGGAATTACAGCTTTACCTAACTTCTGGGGAACGGCTCGAGTTGGTGTTAAAGTAACCGATTCTGATGGTCTTTTCCGCATTGATTCCATGCTCGTAACCATAGTTCCGGTTAATGATATTCCGTTTGCTGCACTTGAAATAGGTGAGGGAGAATTGGTTGATAATGGTCTGAAAGTTGCCTTTACCGATAAATCTCACGATGCCCTCGACCCTGAAGGTGTTATTACAGCTTGGAATTGGGATTTTGGTGATGGAAATACATCAACACAGCAACATCCTGAACATATTTATACCGAAAACGGTACATACACTGTAAGCTTAACAGTAACAGATAACGCCGGTGCATCAGCTAGCATGGAAAGTGAAGTTGTGGTTGTGATTACTTCAACTGAAACTCAAGTAACTTATACACTTGCTTTACATGGTAACTATCCAAACCCATTCAACCCCACAACCACGATTCAGTTCGAAATACCTGAATTGGGTATGGTTGATGTTAGTGTATATAACTTGCTGGGACAAAAAGTGGCCACAGCTGTTCATCAAACAATGGCAGCAGGTAGTTACGACGTACCTTTTGATGCTTCACGCTTATCAAGTGGTATGTATTTGTATGTAATGCGTTACAATAACAAACAGTTTATTGGTCGCATGACATTAGTTAAATAATTGCAATAGGCGTTCTTTTTCATTGCTGACGCAAGAAATTGGGGAAGCTCTTGAGGGATGTAAAAAAACGGAGGACAAAAATGTCCTCCGTTTTCCTCAAAATCACTTGCGAAAAGTAATCTCGGTTTAATCATGGCTTTTGGCCGGATATTCGAAACGCTACAAATTTTTGGGGAGGACTCCCATGAAAAACCGAACCTATAAGATATGTCCGCATTGCAGTAATTTTTGTAGATCGGATGAACCCGATAAGTTTTGTTCACTGTGTGGAACTGAGCTTATGGATCGATGTCAACATTGTGGTGAATTAATCGACTTGCCACATGCACATTTTTGTAAACATTGTGGGTATCCTTATCGCGAGCGATTGAGCGATTTGGATGTTTCACCCGAACAGGTATTAGTGTATCGATTTAAATAACAAAAAAGGCTTGCGTGCGAGCCTTTTTTGTTTATCTAGAATATAATCCGATCAACTTGCCGTTTATTTTCAGCTTCAGTAGTAGGGAAGCCAATCATGTTTTTAGTCAGCAAGTTAGCTTCGTTAGCCAATTCAAGGGCTTTGTCGCCTTTGCCGGACATCCAATAAATGCGTTGAGCTACAAAAACTCGAGAAGAAGCGAAATAAATCTCACGCGTGTAATTATCTCGTGCACTTGCCATGGATTGTAATTGCGATTGTAATCCATAGGCTTTTTCCATATCAGCATTTTGGCGGGCAGAGCGAATCATCTGTTCAATCTGTGCGGCTTGGGATTCAATGTTTTCAATCTTTTCCATGTAAAATTGAAGATCATCCTTTGTGTAACTCAAGCTTTTATCCGCTAAACGCTCAGCATCTTCAAACAATCCTGTTTGTGCATAACGATAAGCATAACGAACCATGGTAGTGGCGTCGTACATCAAATTATCGTTGAAAGGAACATTCATTTCGCCTTTTTTGAGCCATTCAACAGCTTTATCAGTTTTACCTTCTTCAATCAAAGTGGAAACTTGATTGGAGTATAATTCACGATAAGTTTCCATCATTCGACGAATATTTTCATCAAAATAGGCTTTTGGATTGTTTACTTCGCGGAATTTAAAACTATCTAAACGAGCACCATGTACTTCTGTAAGTACTTGACCTTGATTGTTGTTGTGTTTTTTGGGAATTACACGATAGGCCTGACCTTCAAGGTAGAAGTAGTTCTGCATGTTTAGCTGTCCATCACGAGAAACCGTAATCGCGAAATAAACCGGTCGCTTCCACAAATTACTTTTCAAGATATCCAAAATCATATCATCCTGAACACGAGTATAGTACAGTTTATTTCCGCGTCCATCTTCCGTTAAAAAATTACCCTGATAAAAGAAACTCATTTCATTATCGAGTGAATCAACAGGAATAGGAAATTCAACAGCTTTAGATTTCACATAAAAATCTAAGTTTTCTTCCTTACGAGCTTGTCTCAACGCTTCTCCGGTGTTGTCTTCACTGTAAAAAGTATCTTTGAGTAACTCCTTGTTAACCGGAATAGTTACCGTTTTAGGTTCCCAAAAATCAGATGGTTTTGAAAAGTTAAACTTCGATTCAATGTTCTGAATTTGTTCATCTGTGTAGGAGAATTCAACCGGTGGCGACTCGTGCGACCATTGATTCTTTAATTGATTGATGTACCAAGGAGTGTTTAGAAGGGATAAACAAACCACGCGAACATCAGTTCGAACACCTTCAACTTCTTGTAAATACCAAAGTGGGAAGGTATCATTATCTCCATTGGTAAACACAATGCCGTATGGAGCAACAGAGTTCAGTAAGTTGTACGCATAATCAGGAGCAACGTAACGCAAAGAACGATCATGGTCATCGTAGTTTTGAAGCAACATATTACCGGGAACAGCAATCAAAACCAGACCAAAAGCAGCGTAGGATAGGGCAGGAGTTTTCTCTGCAATCTTACGCATAGAGTCTAATAAAGCTGCCAATCCGATTCCAACCCAAATGGCAAAGGCAAAAAACGAACCTACGTAGGCATAATCCCGTTCTCGCGGCTGATAAGGATATTGATTCAAATAGATGATAATGGCTACTCCAGTTACTAAAAACAGTACCATTACAGCCGATGCCCGTTTCCAATCTTTTTGGAAATGGAAAATCATCCCTAACAAGCCCAATAGGAATGGAAGAAAGTAATAATTGTTATTTCCTGGATTGTCTTTGTATCGAGATTCCGAAAATCCGGCATCCCATCCGGTATCCTGAATATCACTTTCTCGTCCGATAAAATTCCAGTTAAAGTATCGGATATACATGTGATTTATCTGATAGTCCCAGAAATAATCCCAGTCAGAGCTGTATTCAGCATATTTTTGAATGTGACGCGGTTCTTGCGAATAACGACGCGGGAATAGCACTTCTTTACTTCGGTCAATCGTTCCTTTTTGATTGTTGTACGTATTACCCGTCAAAATCGGTGTGTTTCCATATTGCTCACGCTTGATATAGGAAATGAACGATTCAATTGTTTCAGGATCGTTTTCATCAACCGGTGGATCTGCAATAGAACGAATGAAAACCAGTGCATAACTAGAGTAACCAATCAGAATCATGCTGTAACTGATGGCTACCATATTCGCAATGCGATAACCTTTTTTGTGTGTGTAATAAATGGCAAAAACAACTAAGGCAATAAAGAGAACGATAAAGGTACCCGGGCCAATCAAGTAAGAGGTTGCTTTATTGATTGAACCGGCAATAGTAGCCAATTGAGTTACCGTAAATGGATAAATAGAGCCAAAGGCTAACACAGAACCAAAACCCATAGCCAGGAAGCTTGTCCACTTAAATTCTGTCTTTTTGAAATACACAATCAATGCTACAAAGAACAAACAGAGTACGTTTAACAAGTGAACTCCTAATGCCAAACCAAACATATAGGCAATTAAAATAAGCCAGCGTTCATTACCCGGTTCGTTATGATGTTCACTCCATTTCATGGATAACCAAACCACTATGGAGGTAAAAAACATCGATGAGGCATATACTTCGGCTTCAACGGCGCTGAACCAGAACGTATCGGATACTGCAAAAGCGAGTGCTCCAATTATGCCGGAACCATACATGCTGATTTTCTCAAATAATGAAAGACTTTCAGGGTTTCCTTTAAACTCTATCAGCAAGCGAACTACAATCAAATAAAGAAACATGACCGTAGCAGCCGATGTTACTGCACTGAGCATATTCACCCAAAAAGCCACATTTTCCGGCGATGCAAACAAGGAAAAGATGCGTCCCATCAGTAAATAAAAGGGTGCTCCCGGTGGATGCGTAACCTGTAATCGGTTGGCAACAGCTATAAACTCACCCGGATCCCAAAAGGATGCTGTAGGGGCAAGGGTGAGTATGTATAGAATTAAGGAGAAGAGGAACGTAAATCCCCCTAAAAGTTGATTGACTTTTTTATGATTCGATAACATCTTTTTCTTAATCGTTCTCAGCAATTTTAAAGCGCAAATGATACCGTGAACCAAGCCGAAATACAAGAAATTTGTAGTTTTTGGTTCTTGCGCTTTTATTAAGTTTACATTTTGCCCCCAAACGCTGCGTATGTTTAAATCGTATTCTCTTTTTTTTATTCTATTGATAGTGATTCTGTCGGCCTGTTCGGGTTCAAAAGAGCTACCACTTGACCCCATTGAAACTCGATTTTTGGATTCTTTAGCTAAACCGGACCCCATCCTGTATTGGAACTTTCCGGAATATCCAATTGCGGTTCAAACGTGGGATTTATTACACCAACGAGTTCATGTGTACATAGAACCTGAAAAACTGGAAGCCCAGATTAAAACGGATGTTATCGTTCTGAGTAAACCCATTGTGCAACAAGTGCTTTACCTTGATTCCCGCGAAATATTACCGGATTCGGTTTGGTATCTCAACCAATCTCAAAAAATTCGGTTTGATACCACTCAGAGTCAGTTACGCATTTATTTTCCAACAAAAATTGAGCGTGGTGATACGGTTGCAGTTCGTTTGTTTTATCGTGTTCAAAACCCTAAAAATGGGCTTCATTTCGTAAATCCAAATTTGGAATATCAGGATTTACCGCTACAAGTATGGACTCAACATCAACCGGATGAAATTCGATATTGGTTGCCAACTATTGACTCTCCTTCGGATAAAGCCACCTTAGAGTTGTGGTTGAATGTACCTGATTCCCTGCAAACTATTGCCACCGGCATTGTTTTGGAGCAAAAAGGATTGGATAATAACCGACGTGAAGATTACTGGCGCTTGCAACAAGCTCAACCGGCCTACCTTTGGGGATTTGTGTTGGGAAATTTTGCAGTGAGCTCATCACGATATCGTAATATTCGCTTGGATTTATTTTCGGATACAGCATATAAAAACGATCATAAACGCATGTATGCCAACGTAGCTGACATGCTTGAATTCATGGAAACCTACACGGGCTTGCTGTATCCGTTCAACGCTTTACGTTTTGTGCCAATCCATGAGTTTGAGTCTGCCGGAATGGAAAATACAGGCATGGTAACTTTGTTTGATGGTGTTCAATTTGATTCGGTTGCGGCACAAGATGTGGACAATCAAAATTTGTTAATGCATGAAATTGCGCATCATTGGTTTGGAAATACGGTAACGGTTACCGATTGGAGTGGCATCGCTTTGCAGGAAGGACTAGCAACTTGGTTCGAAACCGCTTTTTTTCGGCAGCAAGGAAATCATTTAAAGGCTGATGAAGATAAATGGTGGAAATACTACTCTGTTGAAGCTACGAGTTCAAGTTATCGAAGACCTATTATCACCAAAAACTACGTGGAACCTTCTGCCATGTTTGATACCTATAGCTATGAAAAAGCGGCATTAGTGTTTGATTATTTACGTTTTTTGATAGGTGATGAAGCTTTTCAATCCGTATTACAAGCCTGGTTACAAACCCCACCTAGTGACGTGAATTTGCGTCGTTTTCAGCGTTTGGTTGAAGAACACACCGGAAAATCGTGGGATACTTTTTTTACACAGTGGTTTTTAACAGCGGCACATCCTACTTTGGAAGTGGATGTTTACTCCGAAAAGGAAACAAGTACCGTGCGAATTCATCAGACTCAAGCTGGGCCAAAAGAACCTGCTTTTGAGCTTGTTCTGCCGATATCGCTTCATTTTGGGGACTCTGTTAGTACAGAATTGCTTTCCATTAGTTCAGCTGATACGGCTTTTTCTGTGATTGGAATTCTTACGGATGTTCGTTTAAACTTGAACTTAACCGCGCCCGTGAGTCTTAAACAGACCTTGAATAATCGTCAGTTGTTAGATAGAATTCAGGATAAAACGATTGATTTGGCCACCTTGATGTTTACGCTTCAACATATAGAACCAACTCAATTGGACTCAACCTTGAAAGCTGATTTGTATCATTTGTTGAATTCACATGATTCCGAGTTGATAAAATCGGTTACTGCTGAAGTTTTGGCTAGTACCTTTACAGCCGCTGAAAGACAACGTTTTGCTGATTTGTTGCAATCAGATGAATCGGGTAGAGTTCGAATTTACGCTTTGTATGCGTTAAGTTCTGATGCCTCTGCTTTTGCTGATTCGGTGTTAAAAGCACAACTAGCTCAAGAGCCTAGTTATTTTATGCAAGCCGAACTGCTAAAAGTTGGCTTACAAACCTATGGTGAATCTTGGTTGAGTATTGCAGTCGATTTTGTGTCAAAATCAAGTTATCAAGAGGTATTAAAATCGGCTGTGGCTCAGGGTATTCAAGGTATTGATGGAGAAGAAGCTTTTGAATTGGCGTTTCGTTTAGCTTCGAACAACTCCAAAAAAATGTATGTGTATGATGCTCTTTTGGCGCTTTCGTACATGCGTAATCTTACCGTTGACCAAGAAGCTGAAATAGCTACATTATTCAAAGTGAAAGCCAGGCAAAGTGATTTATCCAATCGCTTGTTATGTTTGAACTATTTATATGAGCGGGATGTACATAAGGCTTGGGTGGAAGATTTCCTGAAAACCTTACCGGAGCAAGACAGATCGTGGATTTTGGATGAATTAACCAAACCTGAAATTCAGGTTGAATAGCGTTACCGCCAACCCTACGCAGGAGTTAAGCCCAATAATGATGTCGCCTCCACCTGTATTATCTCGCAGGCGATTTGGTCTAAAGTTTTATAAGTACTGAATACTACGCATTCAGCCACACCTGTGTCACCCATCAAAAATCCCATCAAAAAAATTGGTGAATCCTAAGCTTTTGATTACTTTGCCTTAAGATTCGCTTAATCTACAGGAAGTACCTTAATTGCTTGCTTTCCATAGATTAATCATCAGATGATAGCTTTCAACCTATCCGGCTTTACTTATGAAGAAATATTGGGTTTTGTTCATCCTCTTTAATGTGTTAGTGTCGAGTGTAGGAGCTCAAGTATATCCCATTTCACAAATCTCAATAAATGAAGGCCTTCCTCAATCGGTAGTTTATGCCATTTTTCAGGATTCCCGGGGCTTTATTTGGTTTGCTACCCAAGACGGCGTTGGCCGATTTGATGGTGTTGAATTCCAAAATTATTCCATTAGTCAAGGTTTGGCTGATAATATGGCACGTGTTGTTTCCGAGGATGTTTTAGGTAATATTTGGGTAGGAACCGATTCAGGTATTTCCATTATCGTGAATGGTGAAAGGGGCGAAATAGTAAATCCGGAGCCATTTAAAGGAAGGCGAGTTCGTAGCTTTTTCCCACAACCGGATTCTAGCATGTGGATTGGTATCACTGATTATGGCTTGGTAAATCTAAAAAATAATGTTATAACCAAACATTACAGCCAAGAAAATGGACTCATTTCCAATCGCATTTATTCGATTGAATCGGATGTAAATGGAACACTTTACGTGGGAACTGAAGACGGTTTAAGTATCATCAACAATAATGTTATTCAAAATTACACTACGAAGGACGGACTATTATCTAATCGTATCCGCACTGTTAAATTATTGGATAATGAACGGTTATGGATTGCCGGTTATGGCGGTGGAGTTACGGAATTATCCGGTGGAACGTTTAAACAGTTCACAACTAAACAAGGTTTTCCTGCAACCAAAATCAATCATATTATTCGGAGAACCAATGGTACCATAGTACTTGCTACAGACGGTGATGGCGTTTATTTATATCAACAGGAACAATTGGTACATATTGACGATACCAAAGGCTTGCCTAACGGAAGTGTGCAATCATTGTACGAGGATAATGAAAATAACCTGTGGATTGGAACATGGGGAAGCGGCGTTTTTCGTATGCGTTACTTAAATATGTTGCATTTTGATAACTCCACAGGTTTGCCCGAAAACAACGTTACAGCCATTACTCTTGATAAAAAAGAACAAGTGTGGATGGGAACCAATAATGAGGGAATCACTCTTTTTAAAGCAGATGGGTCTCGTGTTTACTTTAATAAAAGTAGTGGTAAGTTACCCGTAAATCGAATATTCGACTTAGATGTTGACGCCAAAAATCACATTTTAGCTGCTACCGACCGTGGTTTGTTCCAATTGAATGAAAAGGGTAACGTACAACAACTATCTGTTCAAGATTTAGGTCGTTCATCCATCCGAAAAATTGCCATTGATAATCAAAATCGGATTTGGGCTGGTGTTTTTGGGCGCGGTTTATTCATACTTGATGGTGAAAGAAGTCTTCAGTTTACACGTGAGAATGGTTTACTTAACGACAGCGTTTTCGCTATAGCTCACCGAAAAAACGGAGAAAGTTGGGTTGGTTCTGATGGTGGTGTTTCCGTTTTTAGAAATGATAAAGTGATTCGTTCCATAACGGCCGCAAGTGGATTAATAGACAATCGAGTTTCCAGTTTAATGGAGGATAGTCGAGAAAATATGTGGGTTGGTTCTTTTAAAAATGGACTCAGTATTATTTACCCCGATAGTATTAAACATGTTGATATTTCTAACGGTTTGGCCAATAATTTAATAACCTTCTTGGTATCAGATCAGTTTGGATCGGTTTGGGTTGGTACTAAAAAAGGCATCAACCGGTTTTATGGGGATAAAATGCTAAACTACACCACTACGAATGGTATAATTAGTAATGAAACCAATGTAAACGGTGCTGATTATGTGCATCCGTATTTGTATATCGGTACAGTTGAAGGGGCAACAAAAATTGATTTATCCGCAGAAATTCTGAATAATTATCCACCTCCGGTTTACATTACATCCATCAAAAACCCCGATAGAGAAATCGACTCAAAGTGGCTGAATCAGTTACAGTATTATCAAAACAATTTAACCTTTGAGTTTACCGGCATCAATTTTACCAATGCTACCCAAGTTGTTTATCGTTATCGATTATTAGGTTTTGATAATGAGTGGCGTACTACGGATAAACGTAGTATTCAATTTACCAACTTGCCTGCTGGGGAATATACGTTTGAGGTTTTGGCACAAAACTCATTTGGGGTATTTAGTGAAAAACCTGCTCAAGTCTTTTTTGAAATCATTCCTCCATTTTGGGCTACAGTTCCTTTCCGCATTGTGGTGTTAAGTTTTCTTATCCTAAGTTTATATGTAGCTGTTCGAATTCGAGATAGACGCTTGCGCCACATGAACGAACAACTCGAAAAACAAGTCAGGGAACGCAGTGAAGAACTCCGAAAAAGTGAAGAAGTATTTCGACTTATCACTGAAAATGCCGGTGATTTAATAGCCGCTTGTACCATGCGCGGTGAGGCCGTGTATGCGAGTCCATCATTTGAAGATTTACTCGGCTATCACCCCAAAGAGATTGAAGGTAAAGTTATTACTTTATTAACGGATGATGAAAATCGCAAAATCATCTCAGATGTAGTGAAGCGCATTACACATCATCCTGAACAAGTTATTACAGCAGAAGTTAAACTTAGACACAAAAATGGACAATGGATTGATTTTGTAACCACCACAAGTACGGTTCAGTCAAGCGGGTCTGATGAAATGCAGTTCATTGTATTAGGTCATGATATTTCTTCACGTAAGCGAGTTGAGGAAGAATTGATTCGCTCCAAGATGCAAGCAGAGGAAGCTAACCGTGCAAAATCACGCTTTTTAGCAAGTATGTCGCATGAATTGCGCACCCCGTTGAACGCCATTTTAGGATTTGCTCAAATCATGGCTAACGCATCGGATATTCCGCACAAACACCGCGAATATGTGAAAATCATGCACAATAGTGGTGAGCATTTGCTAAGTATGATTAATGATATTTTGGATCTCTCGAAAATTGAAGCCGGACGAATGGAGCTGAAACAAGCCATTTCTTCGATGCATGATTTCCTGCTCGATTTAGAGAATATGATGCAAATGCAAGCGCGAAAAAATAACTTAGCGCTAGTATTTGAACGCGATGCTGAAATCCCCGACTTTGTTGAACTCGACTTCAATAAATTGCGGCAGATTTTAATTAATTTGATTGGAAATGCCATCAAATACACCGAAAAGGGGAATATTTGGGTGTATATCAGGAAAATGGACAACGATTTATGTTTTGAAGTTCGAGATACGGGCCCGGGTATTGAACCCGCACAAATCACCAAAATATTTGATGCGTTTCATCAGGTAAATGGAAATAATTTCAGCAAAGGAACCGGATTAGGCTTAACTATTTCCATGAAACTTGCGCAGTTGATGGGTGGGGAAATACGAGTGGAATCAACAGTTGGAAAAGGTTCTACTTTTACCTTGCTAGTTCCTGTTAAAGTAGTGCATCAGGAACAGATTTTAGTTATGGATAAAAAATCGGTTTGAATTAAAAATGTGGCACAAAAAGAAAAACCACACAAAATTATGATTGTGGACGATGTGGATGAAAACCGAATCATCTTAACTGAATTTTTAAGTCAGGTAGGGTTCGATTGTTATGATTTTTCTTTGGCCAAACCTGCTTTGGATGAATTAGACGCCATACAGCCGGATATTATCTTATCGGATATCATTATGCCGGAGATGAACGGTAAAGAGTTTTTGGTGGAAATTAGAAAACATGAAACCTGTTCAAAAACTCCGGTTATTGCCATTACGGCAAGTATTTTTGCAGAAACGCGTACCGATTTGTTGCAATTTGGTTTTGATGAATTCATTCACAAACCGATTGAAATGCATCATTTATTAGATATCATCTCCAAATTTACCTATGTGAGTTACGAAGAGGAGGAATCTCAAAAAGCAATGGTTCAAACACATTCTTCTCAAGTTCATACTCACGAACTCGAAGAATTATCTTCGGCGCAAAAAAAGCAACTCACCGAAGCCCTCGAACTGCTCGATGTGGATTCTATAGAAGAAGTTGTTAAATCTTTACCTGAACATCTTATTTTGAAAAAACAACTTCAATTAGCCCTTGAGGAGAAAAATTATAGGTTTATTTTGAGTTTAAGTGATCAACTCAATACATAGTCGTTTATGAAGGCAAACACAGCACTTTGGGGATTTTTAGCATGCGTAGGCTTGGTGGCCTGCACCGTAGAACCGGAAAGAGTGGCAGAACAATTCACTGAACAAGCTCTTAGAAAACATATCGAAGTACTTGCCTCCGATGCGTTTCAAGGTAGAGCCCCTGCAACTCCCGGCGAAGAAAAGACCGTAAACTATTTAGTAGAGCATTACAAATTGATTGGTCTCAAGCCCGCTTTTGGGGATTCTTATATTCAGGATGTTCCCGTTGTAGGACAAAAAGTGGATAAGCAGTCATCCATCATATTTACCAAAGGAAAACGCTCAGTTTCATCAGCTGTTTATTCGAATGATTTTATGATTTGGCCGTCCGATCAAAGCGAAGTAGTAAACCTCGAAAATCTTGAGTTAGTTTACGTGGGGTATGGTATTCAAGCTCCGGAAGAAAATTGGGACGATTTCGCAGGTATTGATGTTAAGGGGAAAGTACTCGTTGTAAAAAACAACGATCCGTCGCAACTTCCCGGTAAGTTTGGTGAAAATCGCCGATTGTATTACGGTCGTTATGATTACAAGTATGAGATAGCCAATAAATTAGGCGCTATTGGAGTTCTGATTATTCATACCACGGAAACAGCCGGTTATCCCTGGCAGGTGGTTTCAAATTCATGGGGTTCCGAACGGTTTGAGTTAAAATCCGATACAAAAACTCAAACTCGGCTAAATGGATGGATAACCAAAGAATTGGCAGAAAGCTTATTTCAGGCCGAAGGTCTTTCTTTAGATGACCTTTTAAACCAAGCAGAAACGGAATCATTTAAAGCATATACGTTTAACAAAGTTCGCATGCAAGCCTCCGTGAAAGCAGATTATCGTAGTTTGAATATCAAAAATGTGGGAGGTTTGCTTAAGGCTGATCAGAATAAATCAGGTGAATCAGTCATTTTTACGGCACATCATGATCATATTGGGATAGGTACTCCGGTTCGGGGAGATTCTATTTATAATGGGGCAATAGATAACGCAAGTGGAATTTCGGCTTTACTCAATATGGCCTCAACGTTTACTTCCATAAAATCCTTTATGAAACGTGATATGCTTTTTTTAGCGGTTGGCGGTGAAGAAAAAGGCTTGTTGGGTTCCAAATACTATGCCGCCAATCCTTCAATTGATCCCCAAATGATTAGTTTTGATGTGAATTTGGACGGACTCAATGTATTCGGTAAAACTAAAGATGCGGTTTATGTGGCACTTGGACGAACAAGTATAGACCCATTCCTGCTGAAACGAGCTGAGGACTTGGGACGCACCATAAAACCTGACCAATACCCGGAACAAGGATTTTTTTATCGTTCTGACCATTTCTCCTTAGCGAAAGTAGGAATTCCAGCTTTGTATATTGGTGCTGGAAATGAATTTTTGGATAAACGTGCCGATTACAAAGAGCGTGTTACAACCTTGTTACGCGAACGCTATCATACTGTTTTTGATGAAATGGACGAAACATGGGACTTATCCGGTGCTATTGCAGATTTGCAACTCGTGTTTTTAACAGTGTTTGATATGGCTAATGCCCCTGATAGAATGGAATGGAATTCCGGAGACGAATTTGAGGTTTTCCGCACAAAAAAGTAATGGATTCCTATGCCAAAAGATGAATTGCATCACAAAAATTATGTGCGCATTTGTGTGATTAACTGGCTCTTAACGCCGGTTTTGATGTTCTTTTTTGCCTGGCCGTACTTTAAAATGGGGCAGATGCTTGGTCTTGAAACGAGCTTGGCACTTTTAGGAAGTATGTTCTTCGGGTTTTCGTTTATGCTAACTATTTTGCATGGACACGTGAGTGTGGCGATTGGTACGCTGCATCGGGGTTTATATTATGATTGGCTGGAAGCACATCCGTTTACTTATGGGTTTCTGTTTCATAAAAGTATGACTACCACACGATTTCGAATCAGCTTAATTGTGATTTCTATTTTGATGTTAATCCTTGGTAGTTTAATTGAGCTGTAAGGCTTGAGGAAAAGGTATTTGGTATAAGGTTTTAGGTAACCCACGGACGAAGACGTCCGCGGGATAGAGTATGGTTTTAGGTTTTTCTGTCATTACGGGCCCAACCCGCAATCTAGCAAATGCTTGGGAACATGAATAACAAAGTGTAGCTATAGGTAGCTTCATAAGGTAATTCCCAAAATTCCATTTTTCAAAGGCACATCCCATGCAAGACTTAAATCTAACCGCTAACAACTAAAACCTAACACCTAAAACCTAAAACCTTTTAAAATCAACTCACAAACTTAAGGTTTTATAACCCATCTCTTGCAAACCAAAGAAATACGTAATACCATTTTGAGTGATGCCAGCTTTTTCAGGCATTGATGAAGCATCTAGTTTTAGGTTCTGTAAGGTTAAACCACAAATTAACACGGAAAGACCCTTTTCAACATGTTGATTAATCTCAGCTTTTAAGGCATCATTAGTACTGATTTCTTTAACGATAGCCCCGCAAACAACAATTTGAAAATCAATCGCGGATGATGTATTCAAAAAATCAGTTCCGGTCAACAAGGCCGCTTTTAAATGTTGTTGCGTCATCACCATTAATGCATATTTTCCGTTCGATTGAATCGCATGTTCAACTTGAGTAACGGTTGGTTTGTCTTGAGCAAGGAGCGTATGCATCCCCAAACTCATAAAAGAAGCGATGAGAACGAAGTGAAAAGTCATTTTTTTCATGGAATAACAGGGTTTAATTCATAGAATATCAACCAATGAATACTTAAGTAGCAATAATAAGGTTGATTTTGAAGCAAATTACAAACATCATCTTAAAGACTGTGTAACCTTTGTTACATAAGCTTAAGAGGCATTTTTTACATCAATCTTCACAAAAAATTCACAAATTAAATTGACTCTAAATAGATAAGATTGTACCTTGATTTTCAGATAAAGTTGTCTGATATAGGAATAAGCTAAAAGCAGACAACGAGACACGACCCATGGAGTCTTAGCTATGAAGTTAAAAGAACATAAGAGTACCGTAACGCTTTTGGTGATCCTATTCCTTAACGTTACGATAATCGCACTCTATCAAAATTTTTATCCGCTCGACGAACCCAACCTAAAACTCGAAGAACTTCGGATAAAATACCTAACTGATATCAAAAGTTCGGTTGATCACACCCAATTCAAAGAACTGCAACGAGAGTTTAAAACCCCTCAGGAAGTTACCAAAACTTGTATCACCTGCCATAATGAACGCCATACAGAAGTGATGGAATCATCGCATTGGAATTGGGAGCGAGTGGATTATGTGGATGGAAAAGGGGTTAAAGCGATCGGTAAAAAAAATACCCTCAATAATTATTGTATTGGTGTTTCCGGTAACGAATTAGCTTGTGCCTCATGCCACACAGGTTTAGGGCTTGCTTCCGTTAAAGATTTTGATTTTGAAAAACCGGAAAATGTGGATTGTTTATCCTGCCACGCATCGATGGGAGCTTATGAGAAAAGTAAAGACAATGCCGGATTTCCTGTTGCCTCGGTTAATTTAACCGCTGCGGCTTTATCTGTTGGTAAGCCATCAATCGATAATTGCGGCAGTTGCCATTTTTACGGTGGTGGCGGTAATAACGTAAAACATGGCGATTTGGAAGAAGCATTGTTCAATGCTGATCGAAATATGGACGTTCACATGGCAAAAGATGGCATCAACATGAGTTGCGTGGATTGTCATACCGCGCCCAATCATGAAATTAAGGGACGTTTATACTCGGTATCATCAAACAACGTAAGCCGATTGTTTTGTGAAGATTGCCACAGTACAACCCCTCACTTAGATGAGATGTTGAACACACACACGGCAAAAATTGCATGTCAAACTTGTCACATTCCAACCTATGCCAAAGCCAATCCTACCAAACTATCATGGAAGTGGTCAGATGCAGGTTATCTAAATGAAGAAGGAAAACCCGTAACACTCGATGGTGCTGATGGTGAACACGTGTATATGTCGATGAAAGGCACTTTTACCTGGGGTAAAAACTTAAAACCCGAATACATTTGGTTTAATGGAAAGTCGGATCATTATTATTTAGGTGATGCTATTGATACCACCAACTTGCCGGTAAAAATTAATGATTTAAAAGGCTCACACGAAGATCCGCACTCAAAAATCATTCCTGTAAAAGTGCATCGTGGCGATCAGATTTACGACACAAAAACCTTGATGCTCATTCAGCCAAAATTGTATTCAAAATCTGAAGGGGACAGTGCCTATTGGAAAGATTTCGATTGGTCGCTTTCCGCTAAACGAGGTATGAATGAAATTGGA
>CAZIQX010000023.1:0-7598 GCA_964541325.1 uncultured Chitinophagales bacterium
GACCTATGTTGCTTATGCCGCATCAGGACTTCCATCAACCAAAGTAATGGGTATGGCCGGTGTACTTGATACCGCTCGTTACCGTGCGTTCTTAGCAGAAGCATTGGATATTTCACCAAAAGATATTCAGGCTTTATTGATGGGTGGCCACGGCGATTCCATGGTTCCACTTCCACGTTATACTACCGTTGGTGGTATTCCCGTAACTCAATTAATTGATGAAGCTACCTTAAACGCTATTGTTGAGCGTACAAAAACCGGTGGCGGTGAATTAGTTGGCTTGATGGGTACTTCAGCTTGGTATGCACCGGGTGCGGCTGCAGCTCAAATGGTTGAGGCTATCGCACTCGACCAAAACCGCATTTTCCCGGTATGTGCTAACCTCGAAGGTCAGTATGGATACAATGATATCTTCTTAGGTGTTCCTGTAAAATTGGGCAAAGGTGGTATCAAACAAATCATTGAAGTGGAACTCGATGCAGCTGAAAAAGCTCAATTAGATGTTTCTGCCGGACATGTGAAAGAAATTATGGATGCTTACAACCGCGTTGCCGGTAAATAAGCTATTTATTTTTGCTTTTCTGAAGGCTGATTGGTGCAAACCGGTCAGCCTTTTTTGTGGGCAATTATGAAATTAATGTTCTTTAGAGTGTTCCTCCCTTTCGGTCATCCTCCCAATCCGGTTTTTGCCGTTTATGGCTTGAATGTGGCGGGAGATGATGGGTTACAGATGTCACGGACGAAGACGTCCGCGACATAAAAGTGTGAGATGGGTAGTCACAGGCGAAGACGCCTGCGACATAAAAAAAAAAGAGGACGTCCGCGACATAAAAGACGTCCGCGATATAAAAAGCACGTCCGCGAATCAGTATCTTAAACCTAAAACCTTTGCACTTACCCCTTTTTTACCCACCTAGATTCTTGCCTGATACGTATAGAGTTCGTAATAACGCCCTTGTTTGGCTATCAATTCATCGTGGGTTCCTTGTTCGGCAATTCTTCCCTGTTCAATCACTAAAATTTGATCGGCTTTTCGAATCGTACTGAGTCGGTGAGCAATTACAAATGTGGTACGCCCCTTCATTAACTCATTCAAACTTTTTTGAATAAACGTTTCACTTTCGGTATCAAGATTAGAAGTAGCCTCATCTAAAATAAGGATTTGCGGGTCTGCCAAAATGGCTCGTGCAATCGCTATACGCTGTCGCTGTCCACCCGAAAGTTTAACGCCACGCTCACCAATTACCGTATCTAATCCTTGTTCAAATCGATCCGTGAATTCGTGTACATAAGCCGCTTTAACAGCATGTAAAAGTTCTGTTTCCGATGCATCCGGTCTTGGAAATAAAATATTTTCGCGTATGGTGCCTTCAAATAAGAAATCATCTTGCAATACCACACCCAAATGCGAGCGATAGCTTTGTAATTGAATGTAGCGCAAGTCGTTACCATCAACCCAAATAGTTCCTGACGTGGGATTTAAAAACGAGGCAGCCAATCCGGCAATGGTTGTTTTTCCCGAGCCTGAAGTTCCTACTAATGCGGTTACACTTCCTTTTGGCGCCTCAAATGATATTCCATGAAGCACTTCTTTGTTTTCTTCATACGAAAAATGCACATCCTCAAACACGATATTGCCTTCAAGTTCCGGAACTTGAAGGGTACGTTCTTCGGAATCTTCCGGTTCCATGTTCAGAATTTCTTGCGTACGGTCGAGTCCAGCAAACGCTTCCGTTAACTGACTCCCAATATTGCTCATCTGCACTATCGGAGCAATCATAAAACCAAGGTACAAGGTAAATGAGAGGAAATCACCAAAGGTTAACGCTCCTTGCATGATGTTATATCCACCGATTCCCATAATACCCACTGTAGCCAAACCTAATAAAAACGTAGCCATAGAGGTAACCAAAGCCGTTGAGGTTAAACTTTGTTTTACATTATCGAATAAGCGCATGGCACCTTCATGGAAGGTTTTTACTTCCTGTTTTTCCGCATTAAACCCCTTAATTACCCGAATTCCACTCAGAGATTCAGTCAGGCGTCCGGTTACATCGGCGTTTAGTTTTCCGCGCGTTCTGAAAATGGGACGAATGTAGGCAAACGCTTTGAGCGCAATGATTGCAAAAATCCCTACCGGCAATAAGACATACAGAGTCATGAGTGGACTTATACTTATCAACAAAAACAGGGATATGATGGCTGTCAAAATGCCACCGACTAACTGAACCAAACCCGTTCCAATCAAATTGCGAACGCCTTCCACATCGGTCATAATCCGCGAAACCAATGCACCCGATTTTTGATTATCGAAATAACGAATAGGTAAGGATAGCACCTTTTCCTGAACCTGAACGCGTAATTTGGCGATTAGTAACTGTGCTTCAACGCTGAGCAACCGAGTAAGGGCGAATGAGGTAACGGCTTGAATTACCAGTGAAATGAATACAACCAACAGCAGCCATTTCAACATTACATAATCATTATTGGCAATTACGTTATCAACCAGATATTTGGAGGCGCCCGGCAATACAAGAGAAGCAAGACGAGAAATTACAATAAGTACTAAACCAATGAGTACCAAACCTCTACGCGGCCAGATAATGGTTTTGAAGGCGTGATAAATGGTAACTTTACTTACTTTAGGCTTGGTTTTAGAAGGCTGCGAATCGGACATAACGACAATTTTATGGGTTTGGTTGATGCGCGGCAATGAACCAAAATCATTCCAAAAACATGAACCTGATAAATTGACAGATTTCTTTGGGCATTCCCCCTCACTCGCTTTGCTCGTTCGGGGTCGGGCTTTCCGCTTGTAGTCCTCGAAAGCTTTTGTGTGTTGCAGGAAAAACGTTCTAACCTACACAAAATCAACAATCAGAAATCAAACATCTACCATGCCAAAGCTTTCTGTGGGCTACCGCTGCAATCCTATGGACAACTCAAATTTGAACAAGTTGGAGGTTGTGTTTTTTGGCCATTTTACCAAGTTGTATCAACTGTCTATTTTTTAAGTCCAACTCATAGTTTTGTATTCCCCTTTCTACAAATTCTGTTCCTTTGGTCATGACTCTGTAATAATACGTAGCTATTTTTCGAGCAATCGCTTTTATTGCGACTGCGCTACCCCGTCTTGCTCGGATTCGTCTTCCAAACGAACCCAACGCGAGGTGTTTACTATTTAAGATTCCCTGTGCAACATTCCGGAATAACTGGCCCGCATTATTATGCCTCTTCATCGTAATTCGTTTGCTCATCTTGCCCGAACTTGCTTTCATGGGTGCCAATTTTAGCCAACTGGTAAAATGTTTCTCACTAGGCCATGCACTCATGTCTGTTCCGACCTCACTCATAATTTGTAAGAAGCTATAATCGGTGATACCGGCAATGTTAATGGGATCTTTTCCTTGGCTGAGCTTTAATAAGGGTTTATGCAGTTCCTGTATGTGTGGGGCATTGTAACGTATAGGTTTGCGCGGTTCGGTTATGGCTACATCGTCCTTGTCTTTGCTCATTAATGCCAATTGCTGTTCGATTTGTTTATCACATTCGCTAATGAGTGAATTATAGTACTCCCAAGTTCGCAAGGCTTGCGCTAAGGCAAATACATGTTCACTACGATAGTGTCCCTGCAAGGCTTTAACGATGAGGGTAGATTTTTTCTGTTTTAACTGCGATACACACAAATCCAATAACACTTCTGCTCGACGCTCACCTGCTATTATAGCTTGTAGAATGCGTAATCCACTGACTCCCGTAATATCACTTAAGACCTCTGTGAGCCGAATGTTCATTTGTATAAGTGCTTTTTGCATCAAGTGTACTTGGGTGGCAACACTGCGAATGTGATCTTGACGAAGACGTAAATAGCTTCGTACAATCCGAATATCACTATCCGGGATAAAGCTTTTACGTAGTAGTCCATAGCTGTGAAGTTGGCGAAGCCATTGACAATCTTTGACATCGCTTTTTCGGCCTGGTAGATTCTTAACATCACGACCATTCACCAAATAGACCTCTATGCCGGACTGCTCTAATACACTATATAGGACAACCCAATACACACCGGTTGATTCCATGGCAACTGTAGTGATCTTACGTGATAGTAAATAATCGCGCAAAGCCATACAGTCATCGGTAAACGTTGGAAATACTTGAATGGCTTCCTCTCCAGCATCTACATAAAAACTTTTGCTACCTATATCGATGCCAGCTGCATGGGGATGAACAAGGTCCAACTTTTTACTCATAAGACACCTCCTTAAGATTAAAAGAAATACGAAGGCCAATTGTGGGTTTAATTTTACAACATCCTATACGGGAATACCCCAATGGTATCACCAATAAACTTTCCATCGCACAACTGGGACAAGATTCCCTCACGGGTAGTTTACACCAGTTAGTAGTTCTGACACTTCCTTCGCATTGTAAGTTACGCAAAGGTTTTGTCCCTTTTAAATTTACGACTGTTTAGGTCGGTGGCCTTCCCTCATGCATAAAAGGCTCGGGCTTCGCCCTCGCCCCTTAAAAATTCATCACACAACAACAACTCTATTGTACAAAGCTTAAATCACGATTATTCTGAAAAATGCTCAAAATATGCACGTTCGGCTTCTATGCTCCCTGCCATAATCAATTCATCTCCTTCATGAATTTTAAGTGTTGGTGGCGGACTCACCACTGTTTTTTCACCCGATAAGATTGCAACAACACTACAACCGGTAATTTTTCGAATATTCGTTTCAATTAATGTTTTGCCATGTAACGCTTTTTGAGCAATAGCCTTGAAAATATTCAAGCCTTCGGTAATCATTAAAACATCAGCTTGTTTAAGCGTATTGAAAATCATATTTGCCCCCATCGAAGCGTACGACATCACAAAATCCGAACCCGCACGATGCAACGTTGAAATATTACGTTCTAAACTAGCACGTGAGATTATTTGAACATCAGGTCGAAGCTTCCTGCAATATAACGTTAAATAAATGTTAACATCATCGTCGTTTGTGGTAACCAAAACAGTTGATGCTTCTTTAATGCCGGCTTTTTCGAGTGTAAAATAATCTGCGGCATCACCAATTACATATTCTGCATATTCGCGTTTTCTTGCTTCTTGTCGCTCCACAATTACCGCTTCGATATTTCGCTTTTTTAACGCACGATATGCAGCCCTACCCACGCGTCCGCCACCAATAATTACAGCTTTTGCATGTGTACTATTAAAAATCCCAAGCATTTCATCATAGGCACGAAATTGGTCAATAGAACCCGCCAATACTAAAACAACACTATCAGTTAACAATAAATCCTGTGTTGGATTTAAAAACTCTCCCCTTTCCCAAACACCTACAATAGTTAATCCAAACAGCTCACGAATTTGAGTCTCTCTAATTTTTTTTCCGCTAAAAGGCGTGTTCACAACCAACGCTTCACCTATCAATAATTCATGAAACCGCCCAATTACATGAACACGTGCAGAATCCCCAATTACTCGACGCACCAATGATTTACCCAACATTTCACCAAGCTGAATAACTTGCGAAGCACCGGCTAATTTTAAAATATCAACCGAATCGGGAGTATTTGCCGTTACTACGATAGGAATATCAGGATTCGTTTCGCGCGCAGTAAACGTTACGTTTGTGTTAATCATATCATTATTGGTTGCTACCAGTAAACAAGCACTTTCAAGCTTCACTCGTTGATAGGTTTTAATATCATCTAAATCCCCCAAAATCACCGGTACTTCCAAATCATATAATTCCAACGCTTTATTTAAATCATTTACTAAAAAATAGTAAGGGATATGATAATCTCGAAGTTTTGAAGTTAAAGCAATCGTTACCGAATCGTATGAGGTTAGAATTACATGACCTTGAACGGTATCATCTACTCTTCGGGGAGTTCGGGTGGATGCTTGCGCTTTAATCCACGGGGCATAAAAAAACTCGATAAAGGTGAACGGCAGCATAACAAGCAGAAATAACATCCCACTCAATAACACAACAATCGAAAACAGTTTACCAAAATCGCTAGTGAAGGTAATGTCACCAAACCCTAAAGTGGACATCACAGTTAGAGTCCAGTAAAAACCGGTTATAAACGAAAACTCTTTTCCCTCCATTAACATTATGTAATGAAACGACAAGCTGTAAAACACAATTATGGCAAGCAGAATCAGCAAAAACTTAACAAGCCTACTCATGTTAGAACGTGCCGTTCTGTTTTTGTAAAAAAATGAGAGCTGAGAAGTTAGAAATTTCATAACGCGAAAGTATTGCTAATGAGAAGATAATACAAGCTTAAAACAACGAGGTATTCGCCTCGAATTTCAATTTCTTACCTCTCTTTAATTTAATTTCTTAAAACAAAAAAAGGCGACTGAAGTCGCCCATTTACTTATCCCAAAGACTAAAACTTATTGCCTTATCGATTACCTTTTTAAAACCTGAACAACGGCATTGGTAAATGTTGTAGTAGTTCCTTTTCCTCCAATATCGTGTGTACAAGAATCTTTATGGTTAGCTAAAACTTCCAATACCGCATCGTGAATCCGTCTAGCGGCTTCATTTTCGCCAATATGGTCTAACATCAACAACGCAGAAAACAATAACGCAATCGGGTTGGCTAAGTTTTTTCCGGCAATATCAGGGGCAGAACCATGAACTGCTTCAAAAATGGCACAATCATCACCCAAGTTAGCCGCACCGGTAACCCCAAGGCCACCAACGAGTCCACTTGCCAAATCCGATAAGATATCGCCAAAAAGATTGGTGGTAACTACCACATCAAAGCGACTTGGACGCATCACCATTTGCATAGCCATATTATCCACAATCAAATCTTCGCATTGAATATCGGGATAACGTTCTGCTACCTCTTTACCTACTTTTAAGAACAAACCGGAAGTGTATTTCAAAATATTGGCTTTGTGTACAAGTGATACTTTTTTACGACCCATTTTTCGAGCGTACTCAAACGCAGCCGTCACAATTTTTTCCGATGCGGCACGGGTTACAAAGGCAATACTCTCCGCTTCATTTTGTGTAGTTTCATCAAGCCAACGCTCATTTCCGATATACAAACCTTGTGTGTTTTCACGAAAAAGGACTAAGTCCACATCATTAAACGGACTCGGAACATTAGGTAAAGTAAAAGCCGGACGTACGTTAGCATACAGGTTGTATTTTTTTCTCAAGGCTACGTTAACTGATCGAAATCCTGTTCCAACCGGTGTGGTTAAAGGGCCTTTTAATGCAATACGGTGTGTATCAATGAGTTTTTCGGTTTCTGCAGGAAGGGGATCGCCGGTTTCTTCGTAAGCTCCTAAGCCGGCTTTAGCTGCTAGCCAGTTTATATGAACATCAGCGGCTTCAATAATCGTGGTTACTGCCTTGGTGATTTCGGGACCTATTCCATCACCGGGAATTAGAACTATGGTATGCATGAAATTTCTATCCATTTTGTGAACACTCATATAATGTAATGGCGCAAAGATACAAAGTCGGGCTTTAGTGATGTTGTGAAAAGATGTTTAGTTCCATCCAATAAAAAAGCCCCACAAGTTTTTCACTGTGAGGCTATTGAAGTTGGACGTT
>CAZIQX010000023.1:7698-17249 GCA_964541325.1 uncultured Chitinophagales bacterium
TCCAATAAAAAAGCCCCACAAGTTTTTCACTGTGAGGCTATTGAAGTTGGACGTTGATGCTTATGCTAAAGGACAGATGCTAAAAGCAAACTTTACACTTTTAAACCTCTACACCTTAACAACTTTTCTGAAATACACCTTTACAACTTATTTTCATCGAATTACCCAGGTTTCATCGCCGGTAAGCAAGTCGTCCAAGCTGCGTTTGTTTTTCTTCATGGCCATTTCTACTTGTGCGTTCACGCCATCTTCGTAACAAGGACGATCAACAGCATACAGCACACCAAAGGCACGTGGAAAATGTAAGCTTTCACTTGGGCGATCAAAGAAACGTGATAAAATCAAGGCTTTGGTTAAATCAGTTTCATCGTGAATCCACAAATCTTCAGCTGAAAAACCGTCATTCAAGTCCACAATTTCGGGTTTAAGGCCTTCTAAACGAATCCCTTTCGACTCATTTTCTCCAAAAATAAGTGGCTTGCCATGCTCAACATACAAAGCTTCCTTCGGTCGAGTAGTTTTATCCGTATAGGCTTCAAAAACGCCATCATTGAACACCACACAATTCTGGTAAATCTCAACAAGGCTCGTTCCTTTGTGTTGATTAGCCCGTAAAATGATGCTGTTCAAGTGTTTTGGATCGCGATCCATTGCCCGTGAAACAAAGGTTGCATCAGCGCCAAGTGCCAAAGCTAAGGGATTAAACGGATGATCAACCGAACCCATCGGCGTTGATTTACTTACGAATCCTTCTTTTGTAGTTGGAGAGTATTGACCTTTCGTAAGACCGTAAATCTCGTTATTAAACAATAGAATGTTCATATCAAGATTTCGACGTAATACATGAATAAAGTGATTTCCACCAATACTGAGTGAATCACCGTCACCGGTAATTACCCAAACATTGAGTTCAGGACGCGTAATTTTTAATCCGGATGCAATTGCCGGAGCTCTTCCGTGGATGGAGTGCATCCCAAACGTATCCATGTAATAAGGGAAACGAGAACTACACCCAATACCTGACACAAAGGCTATACGTTCTTTGGGTATTCCCAATTCAGGCATGGCGTTCTGAACTTGTTTGAGGATGGTGTAATCGCCACAACCCGGACACCAACGCACATCCTGATCGCTCGAAAAATCCTTCCCTTTGTACTCAGGAGCTTCACGGTCGAGCGTTAATACATCTTTAAATTTTGCTTCTGCCATAGTATCTCCTAATCTTTCAGCAATTCATAAATTTTTTGTTTTACTTCACTTACCGTGAATGGCATACCTTTGATTTTGTTATAACCAATGGCTGGTATCAGGAATTGATCACGAATAAGCTTCACAAGTTGACCATTATTCAACTCGGGAATGACTACTTTATCAAAACCCTTCAACAAGTATTCTAAATTTTTGGGGAATGGGCTTAAATAACGAAGATGTGCATGAGAAACATCATAACCTTCACGACGTGCTTCATACACCGCTGTTTTGATCGTTCCATAGGTTGACCCCCATGTTAGAAATAACAACTTTCCGTGGTCATTTCCATTATCGATATCCTGTAAAGGAATAAAGTTGGCTACACGGTCACGTTTTTCAGCACGTAATTTTACCATGAATTCATGGTTTGCCGGGTCGTACGAAATATTTCCCGTTTCGTGTTGTTTTTCCAATCCACCAATGCGATGTTCAAGACCTTTTGTTCCCGGTACAGCCCAAGGGCGTGAAAGTTTTTCATCACGTAAATAGGGCTTAAATGCAGCATCGCTTTCTTCACGTGGCGCTTGATACTTCACTTCAATCTGTTGCAAAGCATCTGCTTTCGGGAAAAGCCAAGGCTCTGAACCATTTCCAAGGTAACCATCAGATAAAAACATAACCGGAATCATGTGCTCTAAAGCAATGCGGCTAGCTTCATACACAGTATCAAAACAATCAGCGGGAGATTTTGCCGCCACTACCACTAGGGGAGCTTCTCCATTTCTACCGTAAACAGCTTGTAAGAGGTCGGATTGCTCGGTTTTGGTTGGCAAACCGGTTGAAGGCCCTCCCCGCTGAACATTGATAATCACTAACGGTAATTCGAGCATCACAGCTAAACCGATTGCTTCACCTTTAAGTGCAATTCCGGGTCCGGATGAACCGGTAACACCTAGCGAACCGCCAAAAGATGCCCCGATAGCGGATGCAATTGCTGCAATTTCATCTTCCGCCTGAAATGTGCGTACGTTAAACGCTTTTTGACGTGCAAGTCCGTGCAAAATATCAGACGCCGGTGTAATGGGGTAAGATCCGTAAAACAATGGAATCCCAGCTTTTTCAGCAGCAGCGACTAATCCAATAACCGTTGCTTCATTACCGGTAATATTTCGATACGTTCCCGCTTCAATAGAGGCTTGTTTAACTTCAAAACGAGAGGTAAATATTTCGGTGGCTTCACCAAAGGTATAGCCATCATTGAGCACTTTAATATTTGCAGCGGCAATTTCGGGTGCCTTTTTACCAAATTTACTTTCGATGAATTGAATAGTGGGCTCCATTGGGCGGCTATACAACCAATATAAAACCCCTAAAACAAACATGTTTTTGGCACGATCTACATCTTTTGGCGGTAATCCGGAATCTTTTAATGATTCTGCCGTGAGCTTAGAAACATCAAACTTGATAACCTGATGCCCCTGAAGACTGTTGTCTTCCAATGGATTCGAATCGTATTTAGCCAAAGAGAGGTTTTTCTTGTCAAATCCTGCGATGTTGGCAATAATCAATCCACCATTTTTCAGATTTTTGAGATTCGCCTTGAGAGCTGCTGCATTCATAGCAACAAGCACATCGGCTTCGTCACCCGGTGTATAAATCGGGTTGGATCCAAAATGTACCTGAAAAGCGGAAACTCCGGCAACGGTTCCTGCGGGGGCGCGAATTTCGGCAGGGTAATCAGGAAAAGTACTCAGATCGTTGCCCATTAATGCAGTAGTGTTGGTGAATTGAGATCCGGTGAGCTGCATCCCATCTCCGGAATCGCCCGCAAAGCGAATCGTTACCTCGCTCATGGGTTGACTTTGAAGTCGCATGTCTGTTTTATTTACAGGTTCATAGAATTGTTGTAAGCGTACAAAACAGGTTTGCCAAACTTTTACTTGTGATTTCCTATCTTCGGCGCTTAATGTCTTATTTATAAGGAAGTTTCCACTTAATTCAAAGTATATGGTTCGTATGAAAACGCTTTCTCTTTCACTTTTTTTAGTGATTTTTTCTTTTTTAACAGTTAACGCTCAATCTTTGGATGAAATTCGTGCAAAAGCTGCCGAATTACGTGATCAACACAAAGAAGCTGAAGCCCTTCCCTTATTTGAACAACTTTTAGCAGACAACCCCAACGACCTCGAAGCCAATTGGAGCAAAAGTGTTTTATTGGCTCGTTTAGGGTATCGATTAAAAGACAAAAAAAAGCAAGAATCGTATTATCGTGATGCCAAAAAACATGCAGAATTAGCTTTAGCAGCTGATAGCACCAATTTGTACGCTAATTACGCAATGGCAGCTGCTATGGGACGCATGGCCCTAATTTCAGGCGCAAAAGAACGTGTGGCAGCTTCAAAAGACATCAAAAAGTATGCTGACAGAGCCGTTGCCGCTAACCCTAATTATGCTGGTGGATGGCATATGTTAGCACGTTGGCATCATAAAGTAGCCAATTTAAATTTTGCGGAACGTGCAGCAGCAAATTTACTTTTTGGTGGTGTTCCTGAAGGCGCTTCCAACGAGGCTGCCATTTCAAGTATTAAAAAAGCTATTGAGCTTGATGGAAATTTTATTCTGTATAAACGAGATGCAGCCAATATTTTAGCTGATTTAGATTATGAACAGGAAGCACTCACTATTGCTCGTGAAGTCGTAAACATGCCTGAACTCACCCTGGATGATGCAAAATTCAAAAACGAAATGAAAAAACTGATTTCGAAATTAGAATGATAGAGGGCGCAAAAGCGCCCTTTATTTAATTACTCAGCTTAACAGCATTAATAAATTTTTTAGTGGCTCGGTGCGAACCAATTAATCCTAAAATCATCCCGAATAACATCATAAAGCCTAACAAATAATACCAACGACCAAAGGGCCAGGCAAGAACGCCTAATTGTTCGACGTATTTGGGTAATAGATACTGAAAAATACCGATTAAGCCGGCGCTAGCTACGCCAGCCCCTATCAATCCTTGTAACATCCCCTCAATTAAAAAAGGCCGACGGATAAAGCTTTTAGTAGCTCCGACTAATTTCATAGCCCGAATTATGGTTTGCTTTGAAAAGATGGTAAGTCGAATGGTGTTATAGACCAAAAGCAGGGCCATTAACATGATAATAAAAGAAATTCCGGCACCAATTAAACCCACTGTTCGAATGCGCGATTCTAAAATGCGCAACAGGTTTTCATCAAACCGGACTTCATCAACCTCTTTCCATTGGGTAATATCGGCAATTAGCTGATTGATTTGTGGGGCTTGAATACCTTCTTTGAACGTAATTTGAATAGAAGCCGGCAAAAAATCTAAGTTAGCTAAACCGCTTCCTTCATTTCCAAATGCCTGAATAAATCGTTTTTTGGCTTCATCTTTGGATACATAAACAATTTTGGCAACTTCTTTCCTTTTGGTGATTGCCTGCTGAACAGCTTTAGACTCTGATTCACTTAAATCATTTAAAAATGCTTCCACGATAATCATTTCGCGCATTTTTTGAGCCAAGTAATAGGCGTTATACCCCATTCGAATCATCATTCCAATCAATAAAACAGCAATGCTAAGAGCTGTAATTGCTGTTATTGTGGCTAAGCGGGCTCGTTTGAACCCTGAAATGCCTTCTTTTACAAAATATCCTACACTCATAGTGTTTAATTAACAAAGTAAACTTTTACCCCAAATCGGAGACGTCGGGAGAACATGGGATTTGGATAGGTCTCAAAATAGCCATTTTGAGTAAGACCATGGGCTAGATTTTCCCATCGAAATGAAATAAAAAGTTGGCGGATTCGAGCAATCAATTCATAATCTACTTTTACAAAACCCGGAATTTGCTCACCATTTAAGGAGGCTGTCCAATCGTCGGTTAACCAATGATACTGAAAAGTTTGATTCGCAAAAGGACTTACCCCAATATGAATGGCTTGTTTGATGAAGGCTGCTCGTTTAAAATAATAATCCTCAAAACTGATGCTACTTCGATTCCAAATTCGTAGGTCATCTCCCCAAAAACTGGCTGAACCGCGAATGAAACTACCTGTGAAGCCATTTTTAAAACTCCATCTACCCCATTTTAAGAATGCATCCGCTCTGAATGTACCAATGGAATACGGCTGTGTGACGATAAATGTACCACCTGAAATAGCGTAATCTCCGCTTCTATATCCTCCTGAAACTTCTGTTTCATATCCCCAGGTTTGGCGTTGTTTGTTTAACACAAATCCAGCCCCGATATGGTAGGTTGCCGGTAAACGAGCGCCTTGCAGGGTCGAACTTTGCCATTTTCTGGAATAAACCGGTTGCTGCAAAAACTGCGCATTTCCGCGAACAGCTAATTCCCCTAATGAGGTCTGAAAAACCACTTCAGGAATGTATTTTGCTGTAACACCTGTAATTGTATTTAATGCATAGGAACGATCTAGGCGGGTATTCAACCCGTAGAACTTTCGTTTAACCTGTGCTTCCATATCTATCTCGAACCAGGTTAAACCATTAAGTGCATAATTCAATTGATTTACAAATGAATCTTGATTGCTTTGAATCACAGAAGCCCTCACGATATAGTTGAGTTGGGCATCAAGTACTTCAAATTGTGAAGAGGTTTGCAAGCCTAATTCTCGATAGCCCAAATCAATGGAATCAGCGGGCATTGAAACTCCGGCTGATGGTGTTTCTTGTGGTGCCACCGCAAATCTCCGGTTAAGATTCAAATACGCAATAGCATGTTTAAACCAACGGGCATCTTCATCAAAATAATCGACCCGATACAAGGCGTTTCGAAACGATGAATAGGCTTGATTCCTGCGAGCAAGAGTTCTAAAACGATCGAAACCAAATAGTGATATGGGTTCAACCAAATATCCATCGGGTTCATCCATCTGATTCGTGATATATCGTACACTATACTCCAATTGGCGAGAATCCGAAAGTTGATGCCGGTATCGAACAAAAAAGTGTTTGGCCTGCGCACTGCTATTGGCATATTCACCGTCCTCAGCTCGGTTCCACAAACTCAAATCCAACGCTTTATCTTTTTTGAGAGGTATGTATAGGTGTCCATACACATTAACGTAGCCATAACCGGTTTCTTCTGCATCAATTAACGTATAGGGTTTGGTTTGATACAAACGTTTGGTGTACAGGTAATAATCACCCGAAGCATCTCTGCTAACATCTTGCAAACTGTTGAATGGCAATAGATTAACGTTGATTTGGTTTCCAAGCGGCGTTCTGCGACTCAGGCCGTCAACCCGAAAATCCGGATCAATCTGTTGAAAAGAGGTTACAAACGAAGAACGTATAAAACTTGGGGTGCGAAGCGTCCAATTGGGTTCATTCCAATACAAAAATTCAGAAAAATTATTCAGTAAACTCCAACGCGAGAGGGAATCGGAATAGACCTGAATCACCGTATCATAATCTAAAAGAGTTTTAACCGGACGTGTGAGTTTTTTTGGGGATTTAACCGAATCTGAAACTACAGTGGTATCAACAATAGAAGAATCCAGTACAGCAGGTTGGATGGAAAGGGAATCAATATTCTTTACTTGCCCAAATAAACTGAGCGGGAAGGTTATCAGAAGTACGAAAATGCCGAAGGAGTTGGATTTCATCAAACCAAAATTTTATGAGCATCATAAGGAAGCGATTGTATGCCGGAGAGGCTTCTTCGCAGGGCATCCAATACAATCATTACGGCACGTTTCCGATTTAATTCTCGATCTTTAGTGAGTACAACCTTAAAAGCAAAGGTTTCATTCGGTGTTGAAATCCCAAACCAAATTAAACCAACCGGTTTTTCTTCACTTCCACCACTCGGTCCTGCAATACCGGTAATTGAAATACCAACTTCGGTTTTTAACACATTTCGAATACCTAAAGCCATTTCAAGAGCTGTTTCTTGTGATACAGCACCGTAGGTGTCCAATGTTGCCTTTTGTACACCAAGCTGATTGATTTTCACCTCGTTTGCATAGGCAATTACACCGCCTTTAACGTATGCACTACAACCTGGCGTATGAGTCAATTCAAAACCAACACCACCACCGGTACAACTTTCAGCTAAGCCAATACTCCAGCCCTTGTTCATCAACAATTGACCAACCACTTCACCAAGTGTTTGTTTGGAATCCGAATAAATAACATCAGATGCCAGTTCTATGATGTGGTTTTTGATGGTTTCTATTTCCTCTAAAACGCGATTTTCATGAGTTCCGGTCGATGTAATTCGAAGTGTAATTCCATCATGATGAGGTAAATAAGCCAATGTGGTTGATTCGCTCAAAAGAGATTCAATGGGCTTAAGTCGGGTATCTGCAAGCGTACTTTCGCCAATACCTGCCACAGATAAATAGGCACTTTTTATGACGTTTGGAATCGGAAATTTCTGTTGTAAGCGTTCGCGAACCCGTTCAGTAAATAAATGTTTCATCTCTTTTGGAACGCCGGGGAGAATAGCCCAACAGGTATTTTTTTGATCAATCCACATTCCGGGAGCTGTCCCCCACAAATTAAATAAGACTTCTGCATTTTCGAGCACGTCGGCTTGCATGGCATTCGAAGGTGAAAAAGGAATGCCTCGCTTTAAAAAAAAGGATTGTACAAAATCAAATACTTCTTGATTTCGAGTTAAGCCAACCTTAAAAAATTCTTGAAAAGCTTTTTTAGTCACATCATCGTGAGTAGGGCCAAGCCCTCCTGTAACCACAACAAAATCAGCACATTGCGCACCGCTTAACACGTCAAGAATTTCAGATAACGAATCTCCAACGGTTATCATCTTTGTAACAGTGAACCCCAAAAGAGTAAGTTGCTCGCCCAACCATGAAGCATTGGTATTGATGATATCACCAATTAAAATCTCATTACCGATCGTTATTATTTGGGTTTTCATGCCTTTAAATATCTATTTTTGATGTAAGTTTACAGATAAATTAAGCTGCATTGAACAGCGAATGTGTCTTTTTCGATCGTAGTGTGATTGTATGAAGCAAAAAATCCCGAATATTCTTACTACATCCCGGATAATCTTAGCTTTTGTATTTCTATATCTTTATCTAAGTGATTCGTTGGAACTTCGTTTACTTGGAATACTAGTGTTTGCCATAGCAGCAATCACTGATTATTTTGATGGTTACTTTGCACGTGCCTATCAAATCAGTACCCCGTTCGGAGTGTTTATTGATCCGTTGGCGGATAAATTTTTAACGATCAGTGGTTTTGTAACGTTACCCTTATTATTTCCCGCTCGCTTTCCTTGGTGGGCTATTTCATTGATTATCATTCGCGATGTGTTTATCACCGGTTTTAGAATGTGGGCTGAACGCAAAGGTTCTATGATAGAAACCCAATACCTTGCCAAAGTAAAGACATTTCTTCAAATGGGATTTCTGTACGTTGCATTGCTTTTTGGAGGATTTCGTCGTCTTGATACGCCTATCACATTCATAGCCGATTGGTTTTTCACATCCGGTTTTCTAACCTACAGTTTGTATTTAGTTACCATTATTACCGTTTATTCGGGCTTGGATTACATCAACAAAAACAAGTCGTTGTTTAAGGCATGAAGCCCGGCTTTAACACGTTTTTAGGGTCTGGTCTCGGAGCAGGATTACTTCCTGTGGCACCGGGCACTTTTGGAACCTTAAGTGCTCTGGTATTAATGATTCCTCTACATATTGTTTGGGGATTTTGGGGAATCGTATTATTTATCATTTTTTCCATTGTTTTGAATTATGCGTCCTATCCCGACTTCGAAAAAAAATTCGGTATCGACCCTGGTGCTTTTGTTTTAGACGAATGGGCAGGTTATGGAATTTCCGTACTACCCTTGTATTTCACAGCATTCGACGCTTGGATTGGGTTTTCTTTAGGGTTTGCCTTGTTTCGATTATTTGATATCAGCAAGGTGCTTGGAATTGATGCACTTCAAAATTATGAGGGCGCCCACGGAGTTCTTTTTGATGATTTATTAGCAGGGGCATACGCGGCTATATGCCTTTATTTCCTTATATTTGCGTTCTTATAAAATTCAGATTGAACACAAAGTCTATTCAGACTGCACTTACATGAAACTTATTGACAACGCTTTTGCTGAGGAGTTAGCTCTCTCTCTTTTAGAAATTAATGCTGTTTTACTTCGCCCAAACGAACCTTTTGTTTGGTCTTCAGGCTGGAACTCTCCTATTTATTGTGATAATCGTCTAACTCTTTCTTATCCTGAACTAAGAAAAAAAATTGCAAAAAAATTTGACGAACATATTGCAACGAAAGAAATTGATGTAATAAAAAATGCATCTACGGTGATGAATATACTAATTAA
>CAZIQX010000023.1:17259-22106 GCA_964541325.1 uncultured Chitinophagales bacterium
CTGCCACAGCGGGTATTCCTCATGCAGCTTGGGTTGCCGATATTTTACAGAAACCCATGGCTTACGTTCGTTCCAAAGCTAAGAGTTATGGTATGGGCAATCAGATTGAAGGCGGTGTAAAAAAAGGGGAATCCACCATCGTAATAGAAGATTTAATTTCAACGGGTTCATCTGCCATTTCTGTTGTTGAAGCCTTGGAATTCGTTGGCGCTGTTGTTCCTCAAGTCTGCGCAATTTTTACCTATGGTTTTGAAGTAGCTAATGCCGCTTTTGCCGATAAAAACGTGGAACTCTTTGCTTTAACTGACTATACTACTCTTATTAAAGTAGCCGAAAAGAATGGTTATGTTGATGCCGATGACATTCAATTACTGAATCAATGGCGCTTAACTCCTGATACATGGCCGAAGACGATTTAACCAATTCATCACAAACATATGTTTCTACTCAAAGTGCCGTTACTCTTTCGGCACTTTTTGTTTTACGGAAGTGGTTTTTTAACTACAAAAGATATCGGTCAGAAGAGCTAGCTGACACAACTTCCCTTTCACTTACACCTCTGAAAGCTGAACTTGAACGAAGTGTGATATACTTAAAACAAAGCCTTTTTCAAGATGTGGAAACCGACATCAAAACCTACTTATTTCAATTACAGGTTTATGATGCCGTTTATCGCCTGCATCACACCTTGCTGAATAAAAATCCCGAAGAAATTGTGGAAATGATTCCTTTGATTGATGAAATTTTAACTCACTTTCATCCTGAAAATCAACCGGAATACGCTAGGCATTTCGGAACGCTTGATGATTTAATACATTTTTTAAAGCTGCACTAACTTTATTCGCTTTTCAAAAGTCGTTCAGCTTTCTTTTTTTCCATTTCAGTTTTACGGGTACAGGTATCGGGATGATCACATTCTCCATAAAAATGCAACGAATGAGCGCCAAGTTTAAAACCATGCACTTTTTCCATCAACGTTTTGATTTCGTGGATTCGGGGATCACAAAATTCCAAAACAGCATCACAATTTTGACAAATGATGTGGTCGTGTTGTTGAAAGGAGTAAGAACGCTCATAAACCGATTGATTTTTACCGAATTGTTGCTTTTGCACCAAACCGCATTCAACCAATAATTCCAAGGTGTTATAGACTGTTGCACGAGAAACCCGCGACTCGTTGTCTTTCATTTTGAAGAAAATTTCATCAGCATCGAAATGACCATCACCACGATAGATTTCCTCCAAAACCATAAACCGTTCAGGGGTGATACGGTGCTTATGCTCTTTCAAATAGGCTCTGAAAACTTCTTTTACTTCGTGAATCGTTTCTTCTGATGCGGGGATTGCCATAGGTGTAAAATGCTTTAAATCGGATTAAATACGCTGAATTTTACCGAAAATTTTTCATTCATGTTAATTAGAAAATTTAGTTAAATTGAACGAATTAAATAAATAAAGCGTAAATCAACGGCGCTAAACTACATTCAATTACTGGTGTTATGGCTTCTATTGTACCTTTTTCAACGATTCCACAACTTTTTAACAATTTATCAGCTCATTATTCCGGAAAAAACAAACCCGTTTTTGGCTTTAAACCGGCTCCTAATGTGCCTTATACCTCTTTAAATTGGGATATTTTCACCGACGATGTAAATCAACTGGCTTCTTTTTTGGTTGAAAAAGGAATTGAGAAAGGCGATCGGGTCGGCATTTTGAGTGAAAACCGGTATGAATGGTCGGTTGTTGATATGGCATTAAACCGTGTTGGCGCAGTTAATGTGGCTTTATATTCCACACTTCCATCTGATCAATGTGAATATATTTTACAAGATTCCGGAGCAATAATTTTCTTTGTCTCAACCGGTATTCAATTAAAAAAGGCGATGGAAGTTTTCGACAACTGCCCTGACCTAAAAACAGTTGTTGCTTTCGAAGCGCCAAAAAATAAATCGTATCTCAAAAAAGATTTTTTAACTCTTTTTGATGACGCCAAAGAAACGGGAAAACAGAATTATTCTAAACATTACGCTGAAATCGAAAAGCGTGTTGCTGCTGTAGTTGAATCAGATTTAGCAACTTTGATATATACT
Organism: uncultured Chitinophagales bacterium; assembly: GCA_964541325.1. GTDB lineage: Bacteria > Bacteroidota > Rhodothermia > Balneolales > M1805 > M1805. Next base: position 19,350 of record CAZIQX010000023.1, read on the forward strand.
TCCGGAACCACCGGAAAACCTAAAGGTGCTATGCTAACACATTCCAACATGTGTACCAACGTACATGCCGCTCTAGACCGAATCCCGGTTCAGGAAACGGATCGTCTGTTATCCTTTTTACCATTATGCCACGCTTTTGAGCGCACAGGTGGATATTATGCTGTTTTGGCGGCTGGAGCAGAAATTTATTATGCAGAAAGTGTGGATACCGTAGCAAAAAATCTTCCTGAAGTAAATCCAACTATTGTGGTTTCTGTACCTCGTTTGTTCGAGAAAGTATATGCTACGGTTATGAAAAATGCTTCAGAAGGCTCCGATGTGAAGAAAAAAATATTTAATTGGGCACTTGGAGTAGGTGAAGCTTACTGGCAAGGGAAACGTGGATTTACATCTATCCAAAAAAATTTGGCTGATAAATTAGTGTTTCAAAAGTTAAAAGATCGCACAGGCGGTCGTATCCGTTTTTTCGTTTCCGGTGGTGCTGCCCTGAACGCCGATGTGGCCAAGTTTTTCTTTAGTGCAGGCTTACCCATAGTGGAGGGGTATGGATTAACGGAAACTTCACCGGTAATCTCAGTTAACCCTGTTGGCGCTGAACGCCTTGGAACGGTTGGACATGTATTCCCTGAAGTTACCGTAGGTATTCAGCGTTTGGAAGACGGTAAAATTATCGCACAAGTTCGTGGTGAAGACTACCCAACTACGCTCTCTTCCGGTGATGGTGAAATTATCTGTAAAGGCCCAAACGTTATGGCCGGTTATTGGGGCAAACCGGATGCAACTGCCGAAGTTATTGATAAAGACGGATGGTTTCATACAGGTGATGTTGGTCGCTTTGAAAATGGGTATTTACGGATTACCGACCGAATTAAACATATGATCGTAAATGCCGGTGGAAAAAACATTTATCCGGGTCCGATTGAAGATTCCTTAAAAACAAGTAAATGGATTGATCAAATTGTATTACTTGGCGAGAAGAAAAATTTTGTTACAGCCTTAATTGTACCTGATTTTGAACAATTAAAAACTTACGCTACTCAACAAGGTATTGAGTTCAGCTCTAATGAGGATTTAATTGAAAACGAAGACATTAAAACCATTTATGAGAAAGAAGTAAAAACGTTCTCAAAACAAATGGCTTCTCATGAGAAAATCAGAAAGTTCAAATTGTTATCCACTGAATTTACCGTTGAATCCGGCGAATTAACGCCAACCATGAAGGTTAAACGTAAAATCATCGAGCAAAAATATCATGCTGCTATCGAAGATATGTATAGCGATGACAACGATTAAGCTACAAATAACCTAACAGGACACCTACCATGACAGTTGCTGATGCTTATCAAGCCAATCCTCCTCAAATTTTAAATACAGCCAATTTGCAAGAGGCGGCTCACTTGTTTATTGAAACCATGTGCAGCGACCTGATGGTAGTTGATCAAAATGGAAGTTTTATTGGCATTCTATCGGAGGGTGATTTAATTCGCCGATGTATGCCCAAATACAGTGAATTAATTGCCGATGGCCTTAGTTTAGATGATGTTTTCGATTTATTTATTGAAAAAGGAAAATCATCTGCCTTAGAAAATGTAATGAACATTGCGATTACCAATCCAATTACCGTAACAACAACAACCAACTTGCAAAAAGCAGCTTCTTATATGGTTTCCAAAAATATTCGTCGTCTTCCTGTTGTGGAAGAAGGCAAATTAGTGGGATCTGTAAGTAGAGCAATGATTGCAAAAGCTATCTTAAATCCCTAAATAGTATGCCTTACCAACCTTTAGTAACCGTTCACATTGTCAGTTATATTCTTTGGCTTGCATCCTTTTTTGCAAGTGTCTATTTCTTTTTTAAAATCCGTTCGGCAACAACCGATGGCAAGCCCAATTTGATGCGAAAAGAGCGCTTAATTAGCAGTATGGGTGGTCATCTTGGATTTTTGGGCATCTTTTTATCCGGTGGCGCTATGGTTTCGATAAAATCAGGACCCAAATGGGGATGGTTTAATTTCGACCAATTCGGCTGGTTAGCCTGGAAACAGGTTTTATTTTTTGTAGCCTTACTTTTAATTGGTGCGCTTGTAATGCCTGGCAGTGCCAAACTAAAACGAATGGTGAAAGAAGGAGCGGCAATTTCACAAATTGAACAAGTTTGGGCAAAAACCTTTTTCTTTTCGTTGCTCGTTTATGTGATTGTTTGGATAAACACGTTACTTGGTTTAGAAAAACCTTTTTAGATGTTTTTTGCTCGTTGATAGAATCAACAAGGAGTACAACTTTTTGGACCTGAGCTACGTTAGCACGCGGCTTTAACTTTATGTTTATAGTATGAAATTACGTTTACTTTTTATTCTCAGTTTATTTGTAAGCCTGCCTATTGGAGCATCAGCTCAACAATATTTTGAAGGCGAAATCACCATAAAAACAGGAAATCCTGAAAAAGCAGCCGATTTAAGCATCATCAAAGCGTTTATGAGTCCGGCACGCATTCGAATTGAAGGCGGACAAAAATGTCGTCCGAAATGATGCTGGGAAACGTGTCCCAGCGGGCGCGGCCCGCTGCATTGACCGCAAACAAACCGCAGCCGGGAACAGTGGTCCGCATGAAGGGTACGTTGCGCCAAAGCCGGGCATAGGCTCGGCTGACAGGGCCGGGACCGCCTTGGATGTTGACCCGACCGCTTGCATAGGCCGGGGCGGAGGTGTCGAGGGTGCGGACAAGCGCCGACATGAGGCCCGGACTGACCGTCACGTC
>CAZIQX010000024.1:0-9316 GCA_964541325.1 uncultured Chitinophagales bacterium
GTGATATACCCAATTCAAATACTAAAGCTTATTAAGCAAAACACCCATCATTTGCAAAAAGTGACAACCAATTTCAGGCAAGGTCAAAATTTCTCCCTTCTCATTTCACTTCGTGGCATCTGCGATGTCGCTACGCGGCACCTTCGGTGTCTCATTTCTCATTATTCTTCCCCTTGATTTGTAAAGCATTATGCAAATTGTAAAAGTATTGTGTAGCTGCGAAGGGGAGAAATGAAATAAGCATCATCTTTGGGCAACCTCAAAATCTATGGTATGAAATCAACTCTTTTACTGTTCGTATTAACGTTATTGGCCCTTTTTTCCGAAACATCTTTTGCTCAAAATCAAGCTAATTCCAGTACTCCTTTTAAAGGAAGGGTAGTGGATTCCTCAAACAAAGAACCTCTCGCCGGAGCTAATGTGGTTTTTGCACCATTGCGTGATACCACTCGAAAATTTGGAGTCATCACCGATGTGGATGGATTGTTCACCTTCCCAAGAGTACGAGAAGGAATGAATATAAAGCTCACAATATCATTTGTTGGATATGAAACTCTATCACAAGAAATGACTCTGGAGAATCTTGCAGAAATTAAAACATTTGAAATCAAGCCATCTATAGAACAACTTGAAGAAGTTAAAGTAACTGCGGTTCAAACCCGCGTTGAAATGAAAGGTGATACCGCGCAATACAACGCAGCCGCTTTTAAAGTGAATAAGGATGCTTCTGCACAAGACTTATTAACTAAAATGCCCGGTGTTGTGAATCAAAATGGTCAGCTACAGGCACAAGGGGAACAAGTTCGACGTGTTTTAGTGGATGGGCAAGAATTTTTTGGTGATGACCCAAACTTGGCGCTTCGCAGTCTTCCGGCAGATATCATTTCACAAATTCAAGTATTTGACCGACTCAGCGACCAATCGCAATTTACCGGCTTCAATGATGGAAACACCGAAAAAACCATCAACATTGTAACTAAAGGCGGATTGCAGAACGGCACATTTGGTCGTTTTTATGGAGCGTATGGTTCCGAAGAGCGCTATCAAGCCGGAGGAAATGTGAATTATTTCAGTGGCGCAGAACGCATTTCCATTGTAGGCTTATCCAATAATATCAATCAACAGAACTTTTCGACGGAAGATTTGGTAGGAATTGCTCAATCCGCACAAGGAAGTCGTCGTCCCGGGCCCGGTAATTTTGGACGTTCAGGTGCCAATCCGAGTGATTTTTTAATCGGTCAACAAGCCGGAATCAATTCGACGAATGCCTTCGGAATTAACTACTCCAATGCGTGGGGCTCCACGTTTAAACTAAATACGAGCTATTTCTTTAACAATGCGGATAATACAACGGATCAGACAACATATCGGGAGTATATTTTAGACACGGGAGATAATCAATTTTATGATGAAACGGCGTTTTCAAGCAGTAACAATTACAATCACCGATTTACAGCCCGCGGTGAATACACGATTGACAAAAGCAATTCCATTATTTTTACGCCGAGAATCAGTTTTCAGGATAATGAGGCCAATTCGTTATTAAATGGAAACACTATATTAGGTGAAACGCAGGCTTTAAGTTCATTAACGAATCGTAATTTCAGTCAAAATCAAGCTTTTTCGTTGAATAATTCCATTTTATGGCGTCACCGTTTTGATAAACCCATGCGAACTTTATCGTTAGATTTTCGCACTACCATAAATAATCGCGATGGGGAATCCGGTTTATTTTCTCAAAATGATATTGTTTTCCCCAATCCGGTGCAGCGCATCACGGATCAGCAGTCAACCTCTATTTCGGATAATTACAGTTTCGGTGTTTCAGCATTTTATACGGAACCTGTTTTGGATAATAAACAGCTTATGATTCGTTACACACCCGAGTTTAACATCAACAATTCAGAACAGCTCACCAATGCTATTGACCCGAATACAGGAGCTTACACCGTAATTCAGCCGGATTTATCCAGTACGTTTGAAAGCCAAACGTTTTCGCAGCGTGGCGGATTAAGCTTACGCTCAGGCGGTTGGATGCAAGCCGGCTCGTGGATGCTCAGTTTAGATGCTCAGCACACCGTTTTAGATGGTTCACAAACCTTTCCAACAAGCTTTGATATTAACCGAAACTGGTTGAAAATCTTACCGGGAGCCATGTGGAGTTATCGCAAGGGGCAAGCTATTAACTTACGGGTATTTTACAGAACGTTTGTTCAAACGCCCGCAGTTTCCCAACTTTTGCCGGTTATTGATAACAGCAATCCACTGTTTCTGAGTTCAGGTAATATGGGTTTGGACCAGCAATATAACCACAGCATCTTTTCACGTTTGCAATTCAATCAAGCCCAAACAGGGCATTCTTTCTTCTTGTTTGCCAATGCGAGTTTCAGTAATTCGTTTATGGGAACATCAACGGTTATAGCATCAAGTGATACTTTATTGTCGAATGGTGTTCAACTTTCGCCGGGAGCCCAATTTTCAAGACCGGAAAATTTAAGTGGATATCGAAATGTGCGCACTTTTGGAACCTACAGCCTGCCCTCAAGCCTGCTGAAAAGTACCTTAAATGTGAATATGGGATTTACTTATGCAGGAACGCCGTCAGTTATCAACGGAAGCATAAATAAAACACATACTTACACCGCCAATGCGGGATTGACTATTGCCAGTAACATCAGTGAAAATGTAGATTTTACCCTGCAATATTCCGGTAACTATGTAACCGCCGAGAATAAATTGCAACCTGCACTAAATGCCAATTATTACAATGGGTTAGCGAGTGGTAAAGTTGAGTTTCTAATGTGGGATAAATTGGTTTTGGCCTCCGACATTAATTACAGTCATTATAACGGGCTAACAGAAGGATATAATCAAAATTTTGCGCTTTGGAATGCAGCCGTTGCTTATAAATTTCTTAAGGATAATCGAGGGGAACTCCGAATTTCCTTGTTTGATATATTGCGTGCAAACCGAAGTATTAATCGTAACGTGACTGAAACCTACGTGGAAGATGTGAATACACAGATTATTCAGCAATATGCCTTAGTGACCTTCACCTATAATTTGCGCTCCTTTGTAACAGGAAAACAAACGGAAGAACCACGACCGGGTTTTATGCCGGGAAGAAGATGGAATTAAGGAATCAACAGCTATTCTAAAGTAAATTCCTACTTCAATTACCAAGCCAAAATCAATAACACATCCAAAAAAAAATCTACAAAGATGTTAAAGGATTTCGCTTAGGAATTTACTTCAACTACGATTGGTAATGCAGGGCAGCTTAGGCTGTCCTGTTTTTTTACGCCATCTCGCCCATTTGAACCCCAACTAACGAACTAACGCCCGTTTCTTGCATGGTAACACCGTACATTCGCTCAGCTTTTTCCATGGTTTTTTTGTTGTGGGTGATGATGATAAACTGCGTGTCTTTGCTAAATCGGCGAATGATTTTAGCAAAACGTTCGATATTGGCATCATCGAGTGGGGCATCCACTTCGTCGAGAATACAAAACGGTGACGGTTTAACCAGATAAATCGCAAATAAAAGAGCAATAGCCGTTAAGGTTTTTTCGCCTCCACTTAATTGATTAATGTGACTCGGACGCTTTCCTTTAGGTTGTGCAAATATTTCAATTTTTGATTCCAAAGGATCTTCCGGATTCTCTTCTAAAATTAAATCGCAGTTGTCTGTTTCTTCAAATAAGGTTTTAAATACATCAATAAAATTGCTGCGAATTTGATTAAATGTGGTCAAAAATCGTTCTTGAGCTGTTTGATTGATTTCATCAATCGTTTCGCGAAGTTTAGTTTCGGCTCCTAATAAATCCTGTATTTGTTCTTCATAAAACGTGAGCTTTTTTTGTTCTTCCTCATATTCTTCAATAGCCAAAGGATTTACATCACCAATACTTTTCAGTTTCTGTTTTAAGGCCTGAATCGTTTGTTTAACCACATCGGCATCGGTGTCTTCCGGAATCGAATGCGTGATATCCTCAATCAATACATTATAGGTTTCCCAAATATGATCGCTGATTTGTTTGGAAATCATATCATACTGCGTTTTGGTTAAACTCAATTGATGCGCAATTTCCACATTCAATTCACGCTTACGCTGAATTTGTCGGGCTTGATCATCTAATTGATTGATTTTTCCTCGCTCTTTGGCACAATCAAGGTCTGCTTCGTCTAATGCAACTTTAATTTCTTGAACCTTTTCACGCTGTTCATCCAATCGAATTTCTTCATCCTCAATAAACTGTCGATACCCGATAATACGATCTTTACTCATACGTGCCTGTTCAGCCCGCTGATTTAATCGCTCTTTTACAGACAGAATTTGTTTTTCATCGCGTTCAATTTCACGGGCAACGTTATCCCGTTTATTTTTTTTATCCTGAAAATTTAGGTTGATTTCATTGAAGCGAGCTTGTGCGCGATTCCGGTTTTCCGTGAGTTTTTCCAGTTCTGATCGGAGCTCAATTTCTTGTGACGTAAACTGTTCCAACTCCGCTTTTAGAACGGTAAAGCTGGGTAGTAGCTCATTCAATTCGTTCTGCGATGTTTGTTTTTGTTCAAGAATGGATTGATTTCGCTGATTCAAGTTCGCCAGATTTTTCTCTAAAATGGCTTTTTGTGCCAAATGTGAACTCATCTCTGACTCCAACTTTCGAACCCATTGTTGATTTTCCCGAACGCGCTCCTGAAAAACAGTCAAAACAATGGCTTGAAACTGCATATCAGCTGCTACAAGTGTACGCTTTTTCTTGTCGATATCGTCTTCAATGGCTAGTGCACGACGCTCCAATTTTTCGATTTTATCTTTGAGTCCGGTTCGAATCCCTACATTTTTTTGTTTTGAACCGGCCTTAAGAATGGAATCAGCGGTAATGATATCACCTTCTACTGTAACACCGGTTGCTTTATGAGTCTTGATTTCTACTGGAAGTTCATGCAAAGAGGTAATCAACAAAACATCGCTTAGAAATAAATCGCGTACCGAAAGGTATTTTTTTTCGCATGACACCTTGTACGCCAATGACTTATTATGAAGTTGATGCGTAGTTCGTAGCCGGTCTAGAGGTAAAAATGCAGCTTTCCCTTTTTGATGCTCTTTTAACAGCTGAATACCAAATTCTGCATCAGCGATTGTTTCCACAATCACAAAGTTGACGGCTTCACCTAACACGGATTCTAAGGCAACGGCATACTCTTCATCGGTCGAAAGGACATCAGAAATCACTTTGAATCGTGTTTTATCCTGTTCCAACAGAAATTGAACAGACGAAGGAAATGCTTCATGCGAACGTGCAATTCCTTGTAAAAGCTGGATTTCTGATTCGATACCATCGAGTACACTATCATCTTTTCGAATGGCATCTTTCAATTGATTGATTTCAACCTGTAAACGCTCCCGATCGTGACGCGCTTTGTCTAATTCGTGTTCACTACGTTCCAATTGGGCATGAGCGTCTTCAATAGAAAAACCCGATTGCTGCTCTTTTTGTTGCAAACCTGAAAGTTCTTCCGAAATGGTAAGCGCTTGACGATCAACTCGTTCCTGTTCCTCTGAGAGATTTTCTAATCTGGATTCTAATTTAATTTTATGCGTCTCTTTTAAGGATAACAGCTGATTGGTATGTTGATGTTTTGCCGATATTTCGCGTAACAAGTTTTGCTTATCGTTAGCTGCTTGTTGAAAAAGTTCAAAGGCCTCCTTAGCGTCATGCAAGCTTTTAGAAATAGTAAGTACTTCTTTTTCTAAAAATTCAAGTTCTTTTTTATTTACCGTGATGTTTTGCTTTAGCTCGGCAATTTCCTTTTCAGCCTGAAAAATATCCTGCTCATATTGTTTGATTGTTCCCTCTTCGTTGATGATTTTTTCTTTGGTGATACGCAAATTAGTCTCGGCATCCCTCAACTGCTGCATGGTTTCATTAAACACATCCTGAATGGTTCTGAGCTTCAGCTCTTTTTGAGCCAGTAAGTCCTTTGCTAATTGAAGTGCGGTTTCAGTTTGTGTAACCTGTCGGTTTAGCTCATCCTTTTCTAGTTCAGTTTGAACCATTCGCTCTTTGAGAGGAATCAATTCCGATTCAATACGTTGCATTTCGAATTTGGCAGAACCAAGTTCAAGCGTGCGTAATTCTTCGGTAAACTCCTTGGCTTTAAGTGCTCGTTGAGCTTGTAACTGTAAAGAGCGAACACTTTTGCGAATTACCACAAGAACATCATCAAGTCGCTGAAGGTCGGCACGAGTTTCTTCGAGTTTTTTGAGCGTTTGTTTTCGGCGCTCTTTGTATTTCATAACGCCCGCCGCCTCTTCGAATAAATGCCGGCGATTATTGGTTTTATCGTTTAGGATTTCCTCCACCATTTTCAGCTCAATTACCGAGTAGGCGCCGGTTCCCATACCGGTATCCATAAATAAATCAACAATATCTTTTAAGCGGCAAGGAGTTCCATTAATTTGATATTCACTTTCACCACTTCTGAATAGTCGCCGGGTTAACGTAATATCGTTGTATTCGAGAGGTAAGATGCCCTTATTGTTGTGAATCGTAACGGAAACTTCAGCAAAACCAAGCGCTTTTTTGGTAGCTGTACCGTTAAAGATTACATTCGACATGGAAGCCGAGCGCAAAGCAGAAGGTTTTTGTTCACCTAAAACCCATCGCAGGGAATCTACAATATTGGATTTTCCACAGCCATTCGGTCCAACAATAGCTGTAATGCCCGAGTCGAATTGGACACGCGTTTTATTGGCGAAGCTTTTAAATCCCTGGAGTTCGAGTTCTGCTAAATACATGATTCATAGAGCCAAAAAAGGCTGCCTAAGCAGCCTTTTTTAAGATATAAAGGATGAAATTATACGGTTAAGATATCTTTTTCTTTTTTCTCGAGTTGTACTTCCACTTCTTTGATATAGTGGTCGGTTAATTTTTGAACTTCTTGTTCAGCTGCGTAACCCAAATCTTCGGAAATACCATCGTTTTTAACCGCTTTTTTGATGTGGTCGTTGGCATCACGACGAGCATTGCGGATACTAACTCGTGCATGTTCGGCAATGTCTTTGGTTACTTTAACCAATTCACGGCGACGTTCTTCGGTTAAAAGTGGCAGTGGAACGCGAATCAAAATACCATCATTACTTGGGTTTAAGCCTAATCCGGCAGATTGAATGGCGCGCTCAATTGGGCCAATCATCGATTTATCCCAAGGTTGAACGACTAAAAGACGAGGCTCAGGAGCTGATACGTTGGCCACCTGATTGATGGGAGATAACGAACCGTAATAGTCAACACGAACGCCTGCCAATAATTCCGGATTTGCTTTTCCGGCTCGAACGTGCGAAAATTCACGTTTTAAGTACTCGAGGGCTTCTTCCATTTCGAGCTTGGCTGTTTCGTAATAATCGGAAAGTTCTGGAGCAACCATAATGAAATTCGTTTTTTCGTTTGATGTTTAGCGTCGGAATATAACGTTTTTTTTAGGGATTTTTGATTGAAAAGGTATGGCATAAGAAGGGATTGATACACAGCTTGCCAAGCAATGATGATTTTAAGGCTTAGATTTGCTACTAGACGTTTTTTAAAAGCATCTCTTACAATAGTATCTCACCAAAAAGTTAGAATTAAGTACTCCTCTGCTTTAGAATTTGGTTTATGCAGCTAGTTTGAAATCTGTTCAAGTTCTTAATGCGCGTTTGTTTTCTTATTTTCCTGTTCGCCCCATAAAAAGAATTTCATTTTATTTCTCATACTCAAATCAGCGCTATGAAAAAAAACACGTTAGGATTAATTCTGTTACTTTTATGTTTGAGTTCTTCTGCATTTGCTCAATTTGAAGAAATTGATATTTATCAAACCCAAATTGACCCTGTTTCCGGTATTAGAGTATTGAGTAAAGACAGCTCCTATAGTATTAACTTACGGTTTAGAATGCAAAATCGATTCGAGGCAGAAGCGGATGAGGTTCAAGAGCCTTATCACTGGGATAGACATGTTTTTTTAACCCGTCGTTTTCGTCTTCGTTCAGATGGTTTTGTGGTAAGTCCGGTTTTTCGTTATGCCTTTCAACTAAGTTTTACACAAGGCGACCAAGATTTTAATACAACAGGTATTCCTAACTTGGTAAGAGATGCTATGGTGTTTTATAAGCCAAATAATGAATGGGAAATAGGCTTTGGACTTACCAAACTCCCCGGAAACCGACAACGAGTGATTTCGAGCGGAGAGCAACAATTTGTAGATCGTTCAATTCTAAACTCTATGCTGAATGTAGATCGCGATCATGGTGTATTTATTCGCTATAAAGACGAAGATGCACGCATGCCGTATCGCTTGCATTTGGCGTTAACTAACGGAACTGGTCGAAATTATGATGAGCAAACCGGTAGAACAGCGGTTACCGGTAAGGTGGAATTGCTGCCTTTAGGCGAGTTTAAATTTAAAGGTGATTACTTCGATGGGGATTTTGTGCATGAAGAAAAACCCAAAGTATCACTTTCGTTGGCGTATTCTCATAACGCAGATGCGATTCGAACAGGAGGGCAAATTGGACGTGAATTGTACGGAGTTTCCGATATCAACACTTTATTTATGGATGCTTTGTTTAAAGACAAAGGAATCGCCCTTTTTGCAGAATTTGCACAACGTGATGCCACTAATCCGGTAACATTTGAAGTCGGAAATCCCGATCCACGTTTTGTATTTAAAGGGTACGCGGGTAATCTGCAACTCAGTTATCAAACCAAAAGTAATCATGAAGTGGCTTTTCGTTGGGCGCATTTTTCACCGGATAATCAGATAAAGCCCTATCAGGCCGAATTGAATGATTTTACACTTGGATATACAAAATACGTGCGATTTCATCGGGTTAAAGTGCAGGCAGATGTAACCTATCGCAATGCAGAATCCTCTTTTTTGCCCGCAAATGACTATTTACTGTATCGTTTTCAGATCGAAATGGGGATATAGTTCGTTTGATAATAACTTGTGGGTTGCAGTTATTGAAAATCTGAAATAAATGCTCTATATTTATTGACTTGTCAATTTTTTGCAAACTAAACCAAGTACAACAGTGAATACCTTAAGTTTTAAAACATTCAGTGCTACTCCTTCCGATATCGAGAAGAAATGGGTAGTTGTTGATGCTGAGGGTCAAGTATTGGGTCGTGTTGCTAGTCAAGTTGCTGCTGTTTTGCGTGGCAAAACTAAGCCTGAATTTACTCCTCACATGGATGCAGGCGACAATGTTATTGTTATCAACGCAGAAAAATTAGTTTTAACAGGCAACAAAAAAACACAGAAAGAATACT
>CAZIQX010000024.1:9326-19198 GCA_964541325.1 uncultured Chitinophagales bacterium
CGTTACACGGGTTTCCCAGGTGGCGAGCGCTTCAAAACTGTGGAAGAGGCTCTTGAAACTGATCCAACGTTTCTCGTGATGAATGCTGTTAAAGGCATGCTTCCAAAAAATAAATTAGGCCGCAAGCTGCTCACAAACCTTCGTGTTTATGCCGGTCCGGTTCATCCGCATGCAGCACAAAAACCTGAAAACGCATAATTTTACACGATTACATGGCATCACAAATCAACAAAATCGGTAGAAGAAAAACCTCAACTGCCCGCGTTTACATCAAGCCGGGAACCGGAACTATCACCATAAATAACCGCACTTTGGAAGATTACTTCCCATTGGCTGTGCAACAAAACGTAGTCAATCTTCCTTTCGTTGTTACCGAGACGGAAGGTAAATTCGATGCAAAAATTACAGTGCGTGGTGGTGGATACAACGGTCAGGCTGGTGCAATTCAATTGGGCATTGCTCGTGCATTAGACGAAATTCTCGACGGTATGCACTCAGCGCTTAAGGCACAGTCCTTGTTCACCCGCGATGATCGCATGGTTGAACGTAAGAAATACGGACGTCCGAAAGCTCGTAAGAGATTCCAATTCTCCAAACGTTAATACTCCTTATTCGTTTAGTTCCAACATCACACATATTCGGCGACTCGGCATCGGAGTGTCCTTTGACTTGATCGGGATGGATGCCGGGAAAGACCCGAATAGCGGAAAAAACTCAAACATTTATACAAACTATGGCAAAATCAGCTTCAGTTGAACAACTCTTAAAGTCAGGTGCGCATTTTGGCCACCTTACTCGCCGTTGGAATCCAAAGATGAAAGAATTCATCTTTATGCAACGCAACGGAATTCACATTCTCGACCTTAAAAAAACCGAAAAATATTTACAGGAAGCTGTTGATGCAGCTGAGCGTTTCGCTAAATCCGGTAAAAAAATTCTGTTCGTAGGTACTAAAAAACAAGCTCAGGAAATCGTTAAGCAAGAAGCTAGCCGTTGCGGAATGCCTTACGTTACTCACCGCTGGTTAGGTGGTATGCTTACCAACTTTTCTACCGTTCGCAAAAGTATCTCTCGTTTAGAAGAAATTGATACCATGCAAAAAGACGGTACATTTGAAAACATCACCAAAAAAGAACGCCTCATGATTTCCCGTGAAAAGGAAAAACTCATGAAAGTTCTTGCAGGTATCTCTAACATGGGACGCCTTCCCGGTGCGATTTTCGTGGTTGATACGGTTAAAGAATCAATCGCTATGCAGGAAGCCATCAAATTGAATATTCCGATCATTGCAATGGTTGACTCAAACTGCGATCCTGATATTCCTGATTACATCATTCCATCAAACGACGACTCAGCTCGTACTATTCAATTGATTGCATCGAATATTGCTGATGCTATCATCGAAGGTGCCGCAGCTCGTGATGCACAAGTTGAAGAAGAATTAGCCGCTGAAGGCGATTCTGATAACGATGGTGATGTAGAAGTAAAAGAATCACGCCGCCGCCGTACTCGTCGTAATCGTAAAGAAGCCGCTGTAGAAGTGGAAGAAGAAGAAATCGAAGAATCATCTGATGAAGACGAAGATGAACTCGATGCAGACGTTGAAGACGATTCTACCGACGAAGACGAAGAATAAGCTTTCGTTAAGCTGAGCCCAACCGGCTCAGCTTATTTTTTGTAAGTGAATTTAAATTCATCACAATAACCCTCCAATCTTAAACGGAAATCCTACAATGAGTATTTCAGCTGCAGATATTAAAGCACTACGCGACCGTACCGGTGCCGGTATGATGGATTGTAGAGCAGCTCTTACCGAAGCCAACGGCGACATGGAAGCAGCCGTTGAAATCCTTCGCAAAAAAGGTCAAAAAGTATCCGAAAAACGTGCTGACCGCGAAGCAAACCAAGGTATCGTAGTAACAGTTGTTGCCGACGATAAAAAATCAGGTTTAATTCTTTCTTTAAACTGCGAAACCGACTTCGTAGCTCGTAACGAAGAGTTCGTTGATTTCGCAAACGGTTTTGCTAAAGCTGCTTTTGCTGCTAAAACCGATTCTATCGAAACCATTCATACCCTAGAGTACAAAGGCTTGGCTATTTCTAAGCATTTGGAAGATTTAGTGGGTAAAATCGGTGAAAAAATTGAAATTTCGCAAGTAGCTTATCTATCAGGTGCCGGTGAAGTTATTAGTTACAATCACCCTGGAAACTTATTAGGTGTGTTACTCCAATTTGAGGGCGCAGCATCTGATGAAGTGGGAAAAAACGTAGCCATGCAAATTGCAGCTATGAACCCAATTGGTGTTTCCCGCGCTGATGTTCCTGCTGAAACGCTTGACAAAGAATTGGAAATTGCTAAAGAACAATTAATTAACGAAGGCAAACCTGTTGAAGTAGCTGAAAAAGCTGCTCAGGGTAAATTGCGTCGTTTTTACGAAGAACGAGTTCTTTTAGAACAAAAATTCGTGAAAGATCAAGCTGTAACAATCGAAGCTTATTTGAAGTCAGCCGGTGCTTCCACTGTTAAGACATTCAAACGAGTACAAATTGGTGCTTAATTTTTTTAAGGCTGCTTTTTTAAGCAGCCTTTTTTTTGTCCATAACACAAGATTTAAAAAAAATTATTCCAGTAAATTATACCACAATTTCTAACTAGCAGGTAATACGGTGTACAAAAGAATTCTACTTAAATTAAGCGGCGAATCTCTTCTCGGAAAACAAGGACATGGAATTGATGGCGAGGTTCTTGAGCAATATGCGGAAGAAATCAAAAATTTACACAAGGAACAGGTTCAAATTGCCATTGTTATCGGTGGTGGGAATATTTTTAGAGGGGTAAAAGGCGCAACAGCAGGCATGGACCGCGTGCAGGCCGATTACATGGGAATGCTCGCTACGATGATTAACTCGATGGCCTTACAGGATGCCCTAGAACGTAAAGGGATTTACACTCGATTGGTGTCAGCAATTCGTATGGAACAAATTGCTGAACCGTTTATTCGTCGTCGTGCCGTGCGTCACCTCGAAAAAAATCGAATCGTTATCTTTGGGGCAGGAACAGGGAATCCCTATTTCACAACGGATACCGCAGCATCCCTTCGTGCTATTGAAATTGAAGCAGATGTAATTTTAAAAGGTACTCGTGTAGATGGAATTTATACGGCTGACCCCGAAAAAAATCCGGATGCTGTGCGTTATGAAACCATTCAAGGTGATGAAGTGCTTGCTAAACGACTGGAAGTGATGGATTTAACTGCATTCACACTTTGTCGCGATAACAAAATACCTATCATTGTATTTGATATGAACAAACCGGGAAACCTTCTTAAAGTTGTTCAAAAAGAAAATGTAGGTACAACGGTAGTCTGGGAATAGAATCCGAACATCCTATTTATAAAGCATCTCAACATTTTTGGGGTGCTTTTTTTTTACCGCTCATCAACCCATTTTTACCGCTCATCGCTTTTTAGCTTTTCGTTTGGTTTTGAGCTCATAAACTTGGTATACATTTCAATCAATCCTAGAATACCATGTTTTTACCCGTTTTATTTTTTGCTTTTAGCTTGATGTTTTCAGTATCCAAGCAACAAGGTAAACTTTCCGGAACGGTAACCGATGCCGACACTAAAGAACCCTTAGTTGGAGTCAATATTTTTATCCCCGAAACACAACAAGGGGCAGTTTCCGATTTAGACGGTAACTTTTCTATCGAAAAAATGGAGAGTGGAATTTACACGGTAAGAGTTACGTATGTTGGTTATCGTGAGCAATTGTTTAGCGATGTCATCATCAAATCTAATCGGATTACAAGTTTGCCAATTCAATTGGTTTCGAGTCCGATTGAAGGCGAAGGGGTTACGGTAACAGCCGGATTTTTTGCCACATCGGAGCGTCAACCGGTGAGTAGTGTGTCGTTTAATAATGAGGAAATTCGACGATCTCCCGGTGCAGGTGGTGAAATCTCGCGTGTGTTGCAAGCTTTGCCTGGAGTGGCTTCAACGGGTGAGACCTCTCAAGATATTTTTGTGCGTGGCGGGAGTCCGAATGAGGTTAGTTTTTACATTGATAATATTGCCATTCCATCCATCAAACACTTTCAGGAACAAAACGGCACGTCAAACGGACCTATTGGCATTGTGAATACAGAATTGGTTCGGGAAATTGAATTTTCAACCGGTGGTTTTGGTGCACAATATGGATATGTAATGTCGGGCGTGGGTGAAATTTCGTATCGTGATGCCAATCGTGAACGTGTTTTAGGTAACGTGGACATGTCGATGGCAGGCTTTGGTGGAACGTTTGAAATTCCGGATTTCGACAAAAAAGGTTCTTGGTTGGTTTCGGGTCGCCGTAGTTACCTCGATTTAATTGCCGATGCTATAAATGCAGGTGGCGCTCCTCGTTACTCTGATGCGCAAGTTAAGTACGTGCGTGATTTGGGAAAAAAAGACAAACTCACCGTTCTGGGGATTTTCGCGGCTTCTTCCTTTCTTACTGATGAAGAAGAAGCTAATGAAACCGGAAGTTTAGAAACGGTTACGGTGGGCAGAAATCAGTTTACAGCAGGATTAAACTGGCAGCATTTATGGAAAGGTGGTTATTCAAATACAAGTGTATCGTTCACGAACAGAACCGATGACACGGAAACATTTAACATTCAAAATCAGGTAAGAGAAGCCGATTTTGACAATCAAATTCAGGAAATTACCGTTAGGAATGTGAATTTTTTTCGTTTGAATTCAAGTATAAATGTGAATTTCGGAGTGGAATCGGCCTATCAACATGGTGATTTCGTTTACAAATTTGCCTCAACTCGAAATACATTGGGGCAGTTAACACCTGCGCGAAGTGTAAATACGAAGGTTGAAGGAGTGCAATCTGCTCTTTTTGGTGGTTTAGGAATCTCGCCGATTCAACCGTTAATGATTCAAGCGGGTTTGCGAGTAAATCATAGTTCGTTTAACGATGAAATAAGTCTTGCACCACGTTTATCAGCTCGTTACCAACTCACCGAGCGTTGGAGTGTACATGCTGCAGCTGGAATCTATCATCAGCGCTTGCCCTTGTATTATTTGTCGCAAAATGAAAGCATTCGAAAAATGGAAGAAGCCCAATCGCGTCATTTTATAGTTGGGACGGATTTTATGCTCACAACATCAACCAAATTAACGATTGAATGGTTTGATAAAGCCTACTCAAACATGCCTGTTTTACCGGCTGATAGCCTGAATTCCTCCCCGCAATTTGTGTTTGATGGGTTTGGTTTTTATGATAAACTCGAAGCCCGCGGAACCAGTTATGCTCGCGGAATAGATGTGATGATTCAAAAACGTTTGGCCGAGAATTTTTACGGTGGAATCAATCTTTCTTACATGCGTGCCCAATACACCGATCATTTGGGTGTTGAACGAAATCGTGATTTTGATGTGCAGACTCTTTTTTCAGTGATAGGCGGGTATCGCCCCAATAAAAATTGGGAAGTAAGTGCTCGTTGGAGTTATGTGGGAGCGCGTCCGTTTACTCCTGCAAATGAATCCGAAAGTATTCAGCAAAACACACTCATTCTCGATTATAGCCGATTTAACGGCGAGCGTTTACCGGCTTTTCATTCGTTGTATTTGCGTTTCGACCGTCGTTTTTTCTTTAAAAAGACTACGATGGTGATTTTCACAGAATTATGGAACACCTACAATCGTGAAAATGAAATTGGATTGTTTTACAATAAAGTGGATCAACAGGTTGATCGTGCGATTGGCTTTACGTTCCTTCCTGTGGGCGGATTTAAGTTGGAATTCTAAGAAAGGTGTAAGGTTTAAGGTGTAAGGTGTAAGAAAATTTCGAAATTCGAAATTCGAAATTGTATGGCCTCTGACTTTCATCTTTTAGTCTTCAATCCATCCACCTACATTGTAATTCGTGAAAACGTGGCATACATTCTAACTGTATCAACAAACATCCCGACATGAAAAAAACAATTATTAGCCGTCGTCAAGTGGACATTGATTGTTCTTGGGGTAACGTATGCCACTAGTTTTTGGTAAACCTTTACATGCGATCAAATAACATTCCACCGGTTGGGCAGATTTGGGGGCTTGATTATTCAGTATTGGTTTCCTTTATGTACACCGTTATTTTTATTGCGTCGAACACCATTTCGGAGCGATGGGCTTTAAAACGTGCGTCTATTTTTAATTGGAAAAATGTACTTTTTTTTGCAGGTGTTCAATCCATTTCTATCCTTTTTGCATTTGGTCTAGCTACACTATTGAGCGCCGTGTCATACTATTTTATGGTTGAAAATCATGAAATACACGACGATCCATTTTTTTTGGTGTTTGTATTTGTGATGAGTTTCACAGCAGCATTTATACTGAATATGATCACTTATGCTGGTTATCTGTATCGTAATTTATTACATCAACAACGGCAAGCCGCAGAACATCAGTTAGCGGCTTTAAAAACACAAATCAATCCACATTTTTTGTTCAACTCTTTAAATTCCATTGCCTCGTTGATTCGAATTTCACCCGAAAAAGCAGAAGAAGTAACTGAAGATCTAGCTGATTTATTTCGATACAGTTTACGAAGCGGTTCTCAAAACCTAACGAGTTTAAGAAATGAGATAGAATCTGTAAGAACGTATTTTCGCATCGAAAAAGCTCGTTTTGGTGAGCGTTTACATTTAAAACTTGACTATGATGATGCGCTACTCGATGTTGGTATTCCCAGTTTGGTTTTTCAGCCTTTAATTGAAAATGCAGTGAAACACGCGGCAAATAAAATGACCGAACCATGTTTAATTCAATTATCCATCACAAAACAAGAAAAATGGATTCAAGTAACCATCTCAGATAATGGTTCCGGATTTAAGTCATTGATTCCAATGGAATTATTTAAACAGGGGACAGGACTTAAAAATGTAAATGACCGACTTGTATTTACTTTAGGACAGCAAAGTGCACTTGAATTTGGAGCTCAATACGTGCGGTTTAACTTACCCAACAGAAAGGTGGATGATGAGGTATCTGTTAGTTGATGATGAAGAGTTGGCTCGAAAACGTCTTCGATTATTAATAGAGGAATTACGATCAGATTGGCAGTGTACCGGTGAGGCAGGAAACGCCTATGAAGCCATCAAATTAATTCATAAAACCCAACCTGATGTGCTTTTTTTAGATATTCAAATGCCGGAAATAAGTGGATTTGAGATGTTGGATTTGTTGCCTGAGCAATTTGCAACACCGATCGTTTTTGTAACGGCTTATGATGAGTTTGCGCTGAAAGCTTTTGAAGCCAATGCGTTGGATTATTTATTGAAACCGGTAAAAAAAGCTCGATTGGAGAAAACCATAGAGCGAATACAACACCTTAGTGTAGGATATAAAGCCTCTGAATTACAAGCATTGTTAGGATTTCAATCATCAAAATCGCTGAAAAAATTACCCGTTCAACACAAACAAGAAATACTTTTACTTGATTTAGATTCGGTTTTATGGATCGAATCGCACGATACCATGACCTTTGTGCACACCAAAGATGGAAATCAGTATCGTAGCGACCGCACGTTAGACGATTTAGAACAGCGATTACCTGATTTTTTTCGAACACATCGCTCTACGATAGTATCGTTATCCGCCATCAAAAAAATGATACCCTGGTTCAACAGTGCTGTAAAAGTTGAGCTCGAAGACGGAACCCAACTTGAAGTTGCCAAACGCAGGGTAGCCGATTTAAAAAAAGTGTTGATGGAGTTTTAGGGAGAGAATCTCAGTTATCTGTTTTCAAGCTGTAATAATTAACTATTCCAAGAAATTGCTCTGCTTCACCTTCATTCGTAAGTCGATTCCAATTGATTTCATAATATGCAGCGCCTAGTTGTGTCGCTCAGAATAGATTGTCGTTTTTGTCAATGTTTTGTTTTGCATGACGCACAGTAAGTAAATGCAAATGGTTTTGATCCAATTCGTAAATAAGACTATAGTTTTTATGTATTACAAATTCTCGAATGTACTTGTTTTTCAAAAAAGGTAATGTGTGTCCAACGCGTGGATTTTTAGCTAGCTCATGTACTTGGTTTTCAATAAATGAGATGAAATTAAGCACTGTGTCAATATCGTCTAAAGCAATGTAATCGAGGATTTCCTGTATTCGCTTTTGAGCGAGAGGCGACCAAATGATTTGCATTAGGGGTTATACTTAGCTCTTAACTCGTTTATAAATAAATCGTGTGATTTACCCAAACCTTGTTCAATTTCGGTTTTTGCTTGAGTAATTTCTTCGAGTAACGTGAGCTTATTCATCAATTGTTGATAGGCTGAAACGTCCATAACTACTAATGCGCTTTTCCCATTTTGAGTAAGAATAACCGGGCGTTTGTTTGATTTAATTTCCTCTACATAGGCTGCTGAATTTGAACGGAACTCAGAAAGGGAAAGGATGTCTTTATCAAGTTGGATAGAGTTCATCATGCTAGGATTAGTATTAATAAGTACTAAAATAAGATTTTATTTCGACTTAAAAGAGTCTTAATTCGCAAGTTTTAGATTCGATTTTATGGATCGAATCGCGCGATACGATGACCTTTGTGCACACCAAAGATGGGAATCAGTATCGTAGCGACCGCACGTTAGACGAATTAGAACAGCGATTACCTGATTTTTTCGAACACATCGCTCTACGATAGTATCCCTATCATCCATCAAAAAAATGATACCCTGGTTCAACAGTGCTGTAAAAGTTGAGCTCGAAGACGGAACCCAACTTGAAGTTGCCAAACGACGCATCTGTGAGTTGAAAAAGTATTATCGGAGTTTTAAGTGGTTAAAAATCGCTTAATTTTTTGTTTTACAGTAGGTGCCGTTTTAAAACAATCAACAATTGAGGTAAGAATTTCATCAAGCAATACATCTACAAACAAATAGTCGATTTCAGGTATTGGGTATTGTTCAGTAATGTCTTTAATTGAGTATATTTCCAGATATTATCCATATAAAATAGTTGGCTTTTGAAAATAAAATCCTTGTTTACCAACTGCTAGGTTTTCCTGAAAAAGATACGCTCCAATATCAGCTGACGCGTCTTGTAAACAACCCCTATCATCAGCCATTTTTTGGGGCAGATATAGTTGTGATGAGGGAAGAGAAGCCATTAGAGTTTGATTTTCTTGAACTTTTATGACAATGAAATATTTGTTTTTGGGCTTACTCCCATCTCTAAATCGGAATGGTGTAAAATATAGAATGCTACCTTTTTCAAACATCAAGCTAAAGATTGAGCGCTTTCATAAAGTTCCAGGGCATGTAAATAACGTTTACGTTTCTCTTCATCCTGTTCATACAAAGCATCAAGATTGATGCGTACATCGGATAGGTTAGTTTTTTTTAAAGCAAATTCACTAAGTAAACCATTAGATTCAGCAAATTTGTACCAAAGTGAATGTGGAGTATGAGTTATTCCTATCAATTCTTTTCCTGATTTTTCCCCGAAATCTCTAACGATAGTTTGAAGTAATAGCAGATCGGAATCAGAGAACTCACTATCGTCAAATCTTTGTTTAGGTTTTATGAGAGTAGTTTCTCCTAATTCACTTTCACTACGTTCGAGAATGATAAACTCTTCCAACAAATTTGGTTTTTCGGATGATAATTCAACAAACAATTCCCTCGATATTGGACCCATTTGCCAAACGTAAAAATCTAGGTTTAAAAAAGGACGCGCATATTTTTTTACGGATGCCTCCTCTATCAAATACAAAAGCTTTAGTAGTTTAGTTTTGTACAAGTTAGGGCAGTTCTCAGCCAAATAAATGATAGTATTACCTAATTTGACTCGCTCTTGTGTAGAGAATGTGCGTTCGCTTTTCATAAGTCAAT
>CAZIQX010000024.1:19208-21336 GCA_964541325.1 uncultured Chitinophagales bacterium
GATACTTATAAAGTTGATAAGCAGCAAGATAATATGTGCAATATATGTAATTAGACGTTTAATATCTACCATTAAGCTTATTTGAAAATCAGTCAAAGTAAGTATAATGTTATACTTCCCATAATCGATAAAAATCCCAAAAATTCATTTGATGCCTTGATGTCCATTCTCTAACTTAAAGCAAAAATCAATATCGTTTGTGAAACACAAAGCAAAGCTCCTCGAATCCGACGATCTGAAGCGAACCCTCCAACGCTTTGCCCATCAATTCATTGAACCCTT
The DNA here is from genome assembly GCA_964541325.1 of uncultured Chitinophagales bacterium. GTDB lineage: Bacteria > Bacteroidota > Rhodothermia > Balneolales > M1805 > M1805. The sequence continues at coordinate 19,491 of CAZIQX010000024.1, forward strand.
CGACGACCCCAAACCCATAGGCATTATCGGCATGCAAACACGAGGTGTATTTATTGCCAAACGGGTTGCTGAATACATCAAAGAATTTTATAAAATTGAAGTACCTGTGGGCGTACTCGATGTAACGTTTTATCGGGATGATTTCCGAACTAAGATGAAACTCCCAACGGTTCAGGTTACCGAAATTCCCTTCGATATCTATGGTAAACATCTGATTTTAGTTGATGATGTGTTGTACACCGGTCGCACGGTTCGCTCTGCTATGGAAGCCATCATGAGTTTTGGGCGTCCAGCCAGTATCAAATTCTGTTGTTTGGTCGATCGTGGACACCGCGAACTCCCCATTTATGCCGATTATGTGGGTGTTTTCGTACCAACCCACACTACCGAAGAAATTCGCGTTTTTTTAAGCGAATTAGACGGTGAAGATGCGGTCTATCTGGTAAACAGAGAGGAAGAAGGATGATGTTCAGGCATCAATCGAAATACACATCCCAATTTTTAAGTAATAGTGAAAAGGTTGTTTTCAATCATTCTGATTTTGAACTGAACAAGTTCGCTGAAAAAAAACAAAGGGTCGTTTTGAATCAAGAACAACACGTTTTGCCTTTGTTACACGAGTTTTTAAGCACATCATTCTCATCCCCAAAAAGCCAATTGAATAGTATATGAGTTACGTATTCTCCCACAGGCATTTGTTAGGTTTAGCCGATTACACTACCGAAGATATTCAACACGTACTCGACCAAGCCACACATTTTCGGGAGATTTTAGACCGTCCGGTGCCCAAAATTCCGACCTTGCGCGATAAAACGATTGTGAATTTATTTTATGAAAACTCAACCCGAACACGTATTTCCTTTGAATTAGCGCAACGACGCATGGGGGCTGATGTAGTCAATTTCGCAGCAAGTAACTCATCTGCGAAAAAGGGTGAATCGCTACGTGATACCATTCAAAATATCGAATCCATGAAGATTGATATGGTGGTGGTAAGGCATCAGAGTCCGGGCGTGCCACATTATTTAACCCGTTGTGTGGATGCCCATATCATTAATGCCGGCGATGGAGCACACGAACATCCCACACAAGCCTTATTGGATATGTTTACGATGCGCCAACGATTAGGCAGACTAAGCGGACTTAAAGTGGCCATAATCGGCGATATTCGTCATAGCCGGGTGGTTCGATCTAATATCATCGGACTTCAAAAAATGGGTGCATCGGTTACCGTATGTGGACCCAAAACGATGATGCCCATGACAGCCAAAGAGTTGGGTGTTGAAGTATCCTACAACCTCGAAGAAACCTTAGCTTGGGCTGATGTGGTGATGGCGTTACGGATACAATTGGAGCGAATGGAACACAGTTTATTTCCAAGTTTGAGAGAATATCACGAGCAGTTTGGCATTAAGCGCGAACATTTAGAAAAATATCCTGATTTTGTGGTGATGCACCCCGGTCCCATAAACCGAGGCGTAGAAATGGAAAGCGAAGTAGCTGACAGCGACCGTGCCGTAATTTTAGATCAGGTTACGAATGGTGTGGCGGTACGAATGGCGGTGTTGTACTTGGTAGCGGGTGGGTTGAGGGTGTAAATATTCAGTCACCTTTAATGGTGCAAACCTAAGTAGCGGAGTATATTTCTATCGTTTAACTAGTAGCGAAGGAAAGATACTAACTGGAAAGATGCTTTTGATAAAGTAAAGTAATCCAAACAAAAGGCTTCCTAGAGAAGCCTTTTGTTTTTCTATGAGTGCTGATTTAAATTCCTGAAAAATGTAATCATTTTGGGGTTACTATTGTATCTAGTTGTAGTAGGTTTTGGATAACTATCTAAATTTGG
>CAZIQX010000025.1:0-4613 GCA_964541325.1 uncultured Chitinophagales bacterium
CCTGCTTTAGATGAAAACGAATTTGGACTTGGCGATGTTATTATAGGAGCAGGTATTCAATGGCCAAATAAAAAACTATTTGGCAAAACGTACTTTCACCGTTTTTTATTGAATGTCATCCTGCCCACCGGGTCTTATGATAAAGAAAACATAGTGAATGTGGGCTCTAATATATGGAGCATTATGCCCTATTATGCCTTTACAATATATTGGGACGAAAGCAATAAATGGGAAACTTCAATGCGGTTCCGCTATATGTGGAATTCAATGAACAATGATCCGTTTGTTGGCCTTTCCGTAGATGAAATCCAACCGGGTCAAGCTTTCTATATGAATTATGGAGTCTCTTACAATTTGGGACAAGAATTTAGAGTCGGGGCAACAGGCTATTTTTTACAGCAATTGTCAGACCATAAAATTGGGGGGAACTCAATACCGGATTCAAAAGAAATGGCATTTTCGGTAGGCCCTGCATTTTTTAAACAGTATAAAACGTTCATGTTTCGATTAACAGCAGCCTTTGACGTAACTACCGAAAATAGATGGTCATAGACACCTTTTGTGAATTTCACCTTCACAAAGATTTGGCCTAAATAAACCACTGGCATTAGAAATTAGTTATAGATAATATTCACCATCTTTTTAAAATTGATATGATATGATATATGAATAAAAGTAAATATGTACAAATGAATGAACTTCCCTTTTTCCAGGTAGAGAAGTTAAAGCTATCCCCTTTTGCAGGGGATAAGCTTATGACCGTGCGGGCAGAATTACCAAAAGGAAGTATAGCTGCCAAACATTCTCATCCTCATGAACAAATGACTTATGTGACCAAAGGCCGTGTGAAAGTAAGAATGAAAGGGGAAGAATTTATTTTGTCTCAAGGCGGAATTGTACACTTTCCTTCTAATGAAGAGCACGAATTGGAAGCAACAGAAGATGCTATTCTTCTTGATATCTTCACCCCCGTGAGAGAAGATTTTATCCAAAAATTGAAAGATGCTACTAAATGACGGAAAGAAAAATTGCATTGCTTACAGGTGCTTCTAAGGGTATTGGATTTGCTACCGCACAAATGATGGCCAAAAAAGGATATGAATTGATCATTAACAGCAGGAATACATCTGATGCGGTGGGAAAACTCCAAGAATATGGCACAATAGTAGAGGGAGTGGATGGAAGTTTAGGCGATGCTGACACAATCACAGCTTTAATAGCTAAAGTAGAAGAAAGAGGTCAAATTGATGCGCTTCTCCTCAACCATGGAGTACCTCCTGTTAAGCCTTTTATAGAAGTATCACAAGCAGAATGGGAAACTTATACCAAAATCATGTTGCACGGGCCACTTAGGCTTTTACGCGAATTGACCCCCATCATGCAGAAACAGCAGAAATGTAGAGTGGTAGCAATAGGTTCTTTTACGGTTAAAAGCCCATATTCAGGGATTGTCTTATCTAATAGTTTGAGGGCAGCCTTAGTTAATGCATTAAAGACCGCAGCTAAGGAATTAGGCGGCGACGGGATATTAATCAATACAGTAGCTCCGGGTTACATCGCTACTGAACGAGTTCTGGATTTTAATCAGCGTTACGCAGATAATGAGAACATCAGCAAAGAAGAGGTTGATCAAAGAACAATCAAAGAAATTCCGTTGAAAAGATTTGGTCAGCCGGAAGATGTAGCTGGGTTGATTGCTTATCTACTGTCGGAAGAAAACCAATACATAACAGGACAGAATATACATGTTGACGGTGGATTAATAACAGCTAATTGATAAAATAATATGGATTTACAACTTAAGAATAAAATTGCCTTTGTGGCCGGGGCTAGCCAAGGTATGGGAGCAGCCGTAGCAGAAGAGCTATCTAAGGAAGGTGCAATAGTTTATGCATGTGCACGCACAAAAGATAGTATTCAAGAAAAAACAAAAACTATTCAAGAGCGGACCGGAAACAAAGTCATTCCTTTAGTATGCGACGTTACTATCGAAAGCGACATCATAAAAGCTTTTAATATAGTACATGAACAACAAGGAAAACTGGATTTGCTTTTCACAAATTCAGGAGCCCCGTCTGCGGGAAATCTATCCTCTCTTTCTTCAGAAGATTGGGAAAAAGGATACACGACCATTATAGCATCTGTGAGACATCTCTGTTACCATGCATTGAAAATTCTTAGTAATACAGGAAGTATCGTTATCAATACTTCAAGTTATATAAGGCAACCGTCCGTAGATTACACCTTAGCATCCAATCTACGAATGGCTGTGGCCGGTATGGTCAAAACGTTTTCAGAAGAATTGGCTCCTAAGGGTATTCGGGTAAACGGTATTGCTCCGGGATATACAAATACCGAAGTTGTGGTTAAATACGTAGAGATGCTGGCAAAAGAAAAAAATCAAAACTTAGAAGAGATAGAAAAACAATTGGCGGCAAACATTCCTTTGGGTCGTTTTGCAGATCCGGAAGAGATTGGCAGAGTAGCCACTTTTTTGCTTTCACCGGCTGCTTCCTTTGTCACCGGATCAATATGGACTGTTGATGGTGGAGAGTCAAAATTCCCAATTTAGATATGAAAAAATCAAAATATATTATTTCAGTCAGCAATAAAGTAAATGATGAGGAGATTGAATACTATAGAAAAGAACTTGAGGGAATGGCAGAAGTTCATTTTCTTAATGGTTTACCATCAGACATTCAGAATGAAAAACTCAAAGACTCGAACATTTTAATTGCTCGAAATCCCACCATTGAACTTCCCGAAGTGGAGGATCGTGCCTTTAAAGGAATTCGGTTTATCCAACTCCTTTCGGCTGGTTTTGACCATCTGGATTTTAGCAGGTTCCCTCAGGACGCCATAGTGGCCGGCAATATGGGCGCCTATGCTAAGCCAATGGCTGAGCATGGAGTGGGTATGATCTTATCATTGGCCAAAAATCTAAGTCTAAGGCATGATGAGATGAAACATGGAATATTCATTCAATTTGAGAGTAATTCTATGTTGATTGACCAAAAAGTTTGTGGAATAATTGGTTATGGAGGAGTTGGAAAGCGTATTGGACAAATAATGAAGTCTGCTTTCGATTGTAAAATATTCGCTATAAACACCAGTGGTAAGACTAAAGAAAAAACCGACTGGGTCGGAACACTGGATGAATTAGATTTCTTGCTTTCTAATTCAGATTTTGTGGTCATTACAATCCCGCTAACAGAAAAGACTCATAATCTTATTGGCCACGCAGAACTCAATAAAATGAAAGATAATGCTATCTTGGTCAACTTGTCTAGGGGACAAATCATTGAGGAAGAACCTTTATTTCAAAAGCTTAAAGCGACCCCAACCTTCAAGGCGGCAATAGACGCTTGGTGGATAGAACCTTTTTTTGTAAATAAATTTGAAATGAAATTTCCGTTTTTAGATTTACCAAACGTCTTGGGCTCCCCGCACAATTCTGCAATGGTTGAAGGAGTGATGCTACATTCAAGTAAGTTGGGAATAAAGAATGTGAAAAAGTATATCACCACAGGAAAAGCGGAAAGAATCATAGACCTGTCCAACCCATAAAAGCGATTACCAAACGCAACACCCTCACGACAGAAAAAATAAAAGCCGGGCAGAAATATCAAAGAAATCCCATATTGGTAAGATTTGCACAGGATTTTGGATTAATGAAGCATAAAGGACTTGGGATTCGAAAAATAGTTATGGAAACACTTCGAAATGCTGGCATGGAAGAAGCATTAATGAAAGAAACCGATGAAACTTTTAAAGTTACCATTTATTATTCTTCAAACGAAAAAAATAATCCTTCAAAGCCATAATAAATAATAACATAGAGCAGAAATGAAAATAAATGTATTTTACTTTACACATAAACCGGATTCTTCACTGCATATACATAAAAATCAATAATCATCACAATTTATGATGCGAAAACTTTTCTTAGGCAACTTATTCTTTATCCATTTGATGGGGAGCATAATTGTAGCTCAAATCCCCATATCAAATTTCCTTCAAGGAACTTGGAAAATGGAAAACAGAGAAACCTATGAGCATTGGAGCAAATTAGATGATTCAAGCTTTAAAGGTTTTTCGTATCAATTGAAAAATGGAGAAATGAAAGTCTCTGAGTTCCTTACCATCTCTGCTCATTCCGACAAAATAATTTATACCGCTACGGTCATTAATCAGAATCAAGGTAAAGGTATTCCATTTTCACTGACTAAATCAGATAGTGCCTATGTTTTTGAAAATCCTTCGCATGATTTCCCAAAAAGAATCGTTTACCAGCCTTTAAATCATAATCAAGTAAAAGTAACTGTTTCAGACGGAGGCAAAAAGGGCTTTTCATATATTTTATCTAAAGTCACTTATCAAGTCAACATTTCCAATTCCGCTAATAGCGCACAAAGTAAACAAGCCGCTATACCAACACAATTGATGGAAAATTGGAAAATTCTTGCCAGTGATTCAGGTATCTGGACAACAGACAATTCCAACTACAAAAGCGAAAATGAACCTTATGATCAATACCAACTACATTGGAAATTTGATGAAGGTAAAAACTACTTAACTGGTAAGTTATATGTAATTCAAAAGCCAATGAAAAA
>CAZIQX010000025.1:4623-7277 GCA_964541325.1 uncultured Chitinophagales bacterium
AGTTTAAAGCACCAAAGCATTACTAAACCCAAAGAGCATATAACCACTTCATTTACGATGGATGCAAGTGGCAAATGGCGCACCAACAGAATTTACAAATGGAATCCCGCACCTCAATCAGACAAGGCTTTTAGCCAAGTAGATACCTTACAATCCGGAGAATTGATGCTGAAACAGGAAATAATTATCAATGCTCCGGTTGAAAAACTTTGGAATGCCTATACAACCGCTGAATCTTGGAAAAAATGGGTAACACCAATTGTAGAAATGGATTTTAAAATAAATGGAACGATAAAATCCCACTACGACCCCAAAGCAAAAATTGGTGACAAAGGCACAATTGTGATTCACATACTGAATTACATTCCTAATAAACAGATTACCATGCAGGCAGAAGTTGCCGAAAACTTCCCCGAGTTCATGAAAGGCGAAGAAAAGAACCTTTATAGCATAGTTGAATTTTCAGCTATAAATAACAGTTCAACCAAAGTTTCACTCTGTGGATTAGGTTATAAAAATGAACAACGTTGGTTAGACTTAATGAAGTTTTTTATTCAGGGCAATGAAATGACCCTGAATAACCTAAAAAAATTTGCTGAAAACTAATTCATAATTTATGGACAAAGCAACACAAACCATGATTGAGAACCTATATAAGAATACAGGTAAGACATTAGAAGAATGGACTGAAATTGTGAAAAGGCAAAATTTCTCAAAACACGGAGAAATTATAAAATATCTAAAAGAAACCCACGGACTAACACACGGTTTTGCCAATCTGATTGCACATAAAGCTAAAGGTTCTGACGCAGGTTCAGCAGAAAACCCTCTCACCTATCACAACGGATTAATAATAATCTCATCAAAGTTCGAACGGAAACTTGTATTCATTACAAAATGAAAGGTTTTGGCAATATCGTTTGGATCGATGAGGGTGTTGGGGTCAACTCCGCTTCCCTCCCAACTGCTCGACCACGTTGAACCGGGGGCAATTGCTGTTACCTTAATTTTTCTGGGCGCTAATTCCATTCGTAAGGAGCGGGCAAATCCTAAAACTGCATGTTTGGAAGCGGCATACATCCCGGCATTTCCAATTCCTTCAAAGGAAGCACTTGAGGCCATCACAAAAACTTGAGTAAATCCATCCACGAAAAAGGGTTTGAGACGCTGAACAACTCCAATCATCCCAAAAAAATTGAGTTCAAACTGTGTTCTGATTTCCTTTTCAGTGGATTCCAAAATGCTTGCAGGAAAAAAGGTTCCGGCATTCAACACCAAAGCTTTCAAGTGTTTACAGGAGTCAGGCAAGTTTAGCCGTTCAATAGCATTTCTATCGGTTAAATCTACCGACAAAGGATAGACCTGATTGGAACGGGTATTAGTTTCATATTCAGCTTTAAGCGCGTGCAATTCTTTTTCACTTCTTGCTACCGTTACTAAGTGGGAGTTGTCGTGAGTTACTAAATAACGCGCAATAGACTCGCCAATTCCACGACTAGCACCGGTTACCAGGTTAAAAGCTTCCATCATCGTACTCCCATAAATTTGTGTGTTTGTAGTGAAATACTCCATTTAGGATTCGATTTCACATAATCAATAATCATCGGAAGTGAATCTTCCTGATTGTCCCACTCCGGCTGCAGTAACAGACGAGCATTCGGATTACATTGGGCAGCATGCCATTCAGCAAATTCAAAATCTTTTTTTCGCAAAACAACAACTTTCAGCTCATCAACATGTGGATAAATGGATTCCAAAGGAGCTTTGAAGCGTTTGGGAGATAAAGTAACCCAATCTAATTCGCCGGTTAACGGGGATGACCCACTCGTTTCGATATGCGTGCGAATTCCATGTTCATGCAAGGCTTTGGTAAGCGCGTTCAGGTTGTGTAGCGTTGGTTCTCCTCCGGTTATAACCACCATTTTACACTCCGAAGCCAAGACATCATCCAACAACTCACCAACTGTAATTCGGGGATGAATGGATTCGTCCCAACTGTCTTTTACATCGCACCACCAGCATTGCACATCGCAACCGCCAAGACGAATAAAATAGGCAGGATACCCCGTGAAGGCACCTTCCCCTTGAATGGTATAAAAATGCTCCATCACCGGATAGGTTATGGAGCGAAGAGATACGAATTCTGCGTTTTCGGTTGCCGATTCTTGTTTAAACATGAAGTAGCATTAATCGGTGTATTCAACCCAAGAGGTAGGTGTTTCCCAAACGGTTACGGTAAGCTGAATGGACTCAGGAATGCGTTTTTTGGTTTCATCATGAATGTACTGTGCCAGGCGCTCGGCCGTAGTAGCTACCGGAATTTGTTCATTAAGCAAACTATGATCAAGCCCACCTTTTTCAGCACTTTTACCCACCCATTTCAGTTCGTTAAAATCACAAACCATGTCAGGCGTTTTCAAGTATTTAGAGGGATGTAGTTCATGAGACATGGCACAAATTCGAACACGATAGGTGTGTCCATGAAGTTTACTGCATTTTCCATCGTAACCTTCAATGTAATGTGCAGCATCGAAGGTAAATTCCGTATTTAATTTCCAGGTAGGCATTCGTTTGGTTGATTCTTACTTATTTAACTCGTTTTATGGAGCAACCTAAGGCTTTTGATTGTTTTGTTGTGATTTCTTTTCCAGTGC
>CAZIQX010000025.1:7287-21049 GCA_964541325.1 uncultured Chitinophagales bacterium
GCCAAGCTCATTTAAGGCATTCATCAAGTAGGTGTATTTAACATCTTTTTCGTTACCGGAATTATCATCAATAGCACCTACATAAACAAGCACATCATTTTTATCAAATAAATAAATATGAGGCGTTTTCGTGGCTCCGAATTCATCCGCAAGTTGATGATTTTTATCAACTACATAAGGGAAGGTGTACTTCATACTCATGGCCACTTTTTTCATTTCTTCTAACGATTCTTTATCTGAACGTAGGGCTTCATTGGGATTTAAGGCAATCATGCCAATGTTTAACGATTTTGCTAATTCAGCCACTTTTAGATATCGGCTTTCCCATGCTTTTACATAAGGACAGGTGTTGCATGAAAACACGACGAGTGTTCCGTTTTCAAGCTTAACATCTGATAGACTAAGCTCTGAACCCGATACATCGGTCATTTTAACATCAGCTAAGGGCATATTACTTCCAAGAGCCAACTCTGATTTTAGCTGAGCAAATGCACTCGAACCGACAAAAAACAGCAAGAGAAACAGGCTTGGTAGCATTTTTTTCATGATTGTACTCCTATTCTTATTCTTCGATGGCTTGTTGAATAAAGACCTTAAATTTACTCATTTCAGCTTTGTTTTCCCAATAAGCGAGCTCTTTACCCCCTTTTTTTAGAATTAAGGAAAAAGGAAGTGCGCCACTCCACTTTGGGTGAACCTGCTCAATAAACTCCGACTCAGAACCGGTTTTGATGTAGGTTGTCCACGTAACGTGTTGATTCTTTAAGAACTCATTCACTCTATCCAAATCATTTAAAAAATCTGCTGAAATAAAGATTACGGTCAAATCATCCTGATACTTTTGAGCGAGATGAACAATATCCGGAAATTCTTCGATACAAGGTCCACACCATGTTGCCCAAAGGTTTACGAGGACAGCTTTTTCTTTACTGGATTTTTTAAATAGAGATTGCACTTCATCCGGTTTAACTTGAATAATTTCCTGAGCATTGACGTTCAACGACACAAAAAATAGCCATAAAAAGAACAGAACGAGATATTTCATCATAAACGTTAGTAATTACATGGAGTGAAAAATGAAACGTAAGTTAACCCGATTTATTCCCTTTTTAAATCGGAATCGGGCGACCAAAAATGACGTTCTATATCAACCTGAAAATCATCAATAAACAAAACTCCTTCATCGAGCAGACGTTCACGCATTACGTCGCCGGGGAAATGATGCCTACCTGATAACAAACCCATTCGATTAACCACACGATGAAACGGTAACGGATTGAGCGGGTCAGCGGTACCGGCGTTGCAAGCCCAACCCACCATTCGAGCACCGCTTTTTAAACCTAAAAACTGAGCTATTGCGCCATAAGTTGTTACTTTTCCATAGGGAATCTGAGCTACAATGGCATGAACTTTCTCAAAATAATCGGTTGTATCAGTCATAATGAATCGCCTTTTTGAGATAATTAGTAAGCACCTGATACATTTTTTGTTGCTCGGGGAGTTCGCGTAAAGCCTCAAGGTGATCTTGAATGGTTCGTTCATCTCCTCTTTTAACCGGCCCGGATAGTTTAGACAAGATTCCGCCGTTTGTGGTGTAATTCAACGTTTGATGAATCAGCGGTCTTAACAAAAGCATGAGTTCGTTTTCTGGTAAATCGGAACTTTTTCGGGCTGCATCAAACAAAGCATGCTGAAAATTGCACACAAATACAGCGGCTATATGGATTTGTTTTTTTTGCAGATCTGACACTTGTACGAGCTGCATCTCCTGTTGCTTTGCCAAGTCAAACAGTTCAGTAAAAAGCTCATTGTTTCCAACAAATGTAGCGGATGCTGATTTAAAGATAGTAGGTTCTTTATAGGATTCTTGATGAAAGGTTTGCAATACATGGAAAACACCAATCTTTGCCCCTTTATCTGTTAAAGGTTGTAGCACTTGTAGAGATTGTGTTCCCGAAACATGTAATACTCGTTGATGTGCCTGCACAAAAGGCTCAATCTTTTGAACCGTTTGTTGGAGGGCGCCATCAGCCGTGGATAGTACAATGCAGTCGGCGGCTTTAATTTCTTTATAAAATTGATGTTGCTCCGAAGAAAAAACCTGAACCGAAACCCCCTCAAACACAAAGGAGCGATTACTTCTCCCCCAAAATTGAACCGTGTGATTTTTAAAAAAATGTAGTCCGAGTGCTTTTCCCAAAGCACCCGAACCAATAATCATGACACGATTTGGATTCATTAATTCATTTTTTTGTAGGCAAGACCCGCTACCAAAGACTCCCCTGTAGATGATTCATCCCCACGAATAAATTCAACTTCAAGTCCCCAGTTTTGAGCAATCATAATGCCACAAGTAAATGCCCCTCTTCCGTTTAGGTTGGATTCATCGGAAAAAACGGCATTCAGCAAGTTCGATTTATCATTATCCGAAATGTTGGTTTGTAAACGGTTAAATTGGTCGATTTCATGAGCTGCCAAATCACAACAAAAAATTACGAGTGTGTTCCGCAATTCATGAAGTTCTGAAATTACATAAGCTAATTCTTTTACAATAGCCGGACGCTCATCACGAGAAATTTGAATACTAACCACGGAAAAATCGTGAATAGAGCTTTGTAACATCATCAGTTGATGGAAAAGACTCATTTCTTTGTGGAAACCGGCATCATCAATAAATAAATCATCCTCTTCGTCGCACAGCTCGTTACGATACTTATCACTTACCACTACTTCACCAAAAGGTGTTTCATAGAACTCGTGGCTCGACATCGGTAGTCTTTTTTTCAACAATTCTTCACTGTCTTCAATAATGATAACGGTTTCAAATTGATCGCCATAAATAGCGCCATATAATTCACAGGCTTGTTTGAAGTTGCCTTCATTAATTTTGATGGGGCTTAAAATCACGCGAATGTTATCGTCAACGGTAGCTTTTTTGGATGATTTAATGCCATTAACAACATCTTGCTTAGAAAAAGAGCGAATATCCATGTTTGTACATTTCTCCAATAGGTTAATTGAGCCAAAGTTAGTGCTTTGGAAGCGGTTCCTCAATCGAAATGAAGATACAGGCGCACTTTTTTTCAAAACAGTAGTCCATTGATTCATTTGATGAAGTAAAGCAACTAAATAAACCGAAAAGTGCTTGTTTTTACTTATTAGAAGTGATTTCTAATCTCATTTTAATGTGGCTCTAAGTCGGGTTTAATGTATATGGATTATACTCTTGTTTACACTGTATATGAGGATAATTTAGATCTAATGAACCTATGAAAACAACCATTTCAACTTATTTGGCTCATGCGAAAAGCGACATACCTGCGGGTCTGGTCGTTTTTTTAGTGGCAATTCCACTTTGTTTGGGAATTGCCCTTGCATCGGGTGCACCCCTTTTTTCGGGTATAATTACCGGAATAATTGGGGGTATTGTGGTGGGCTTGCTCAGCGGCTCGCACTTGTCGGTTAGTGGTCCTGCAGCGGGATTAACGGTAATTGTATTAAATGCCATCACTGAACTCGGCTCATTTGAAAGCTTTCTTGTTGCCGTAGTTTTGGCAGGAGTAGTTCAAATTATTGCAGGCTACTTAAAAGCCGGAATTATTGGGCATTATTTCCCGTCATCGGTCATTAAAGGGATGTTGGCTGCCATTGGTATCATATTGATTTTAAAACAGTTCCCTCATTTTGTTGGCTTACATACTGAGGCATTCGGAGCGATGGAGTTTAATGAAGCAGATGGAACAAATACCTTTTCAAAGTTTTTATTTGCACTTACACACATCAACGGATTAGCCTTTGCTGTTGGCTTTATATCGTTGGGAATCATCATGTTATGGGATACCAAACTCATAAAAAATCAGGCTATGCTTTCGAAAATTCCGGGAGCCTTGGTTGCCGTTGTTGTTGCTATCCTAACACCATTTGCTGCTGTGCTTATCAATCCAAATTGGGTAATTGGATCTGAGCAATTTGTGAATCTACCCAATCTGTTTAATGCCGCAACCCTTGATGCTGCGTTTGCTTCTCCTGATTGGACAGCTCTGATGAATCCACAAGTGTATGTTGTTGCGGCAACCATTGCCATAATAGCCAGTTTGGAATCACTCTTAAGCGTTGAAGCCATCGATAAACTCGACCCGCTAAAACGTAGAACGCCCAATAATCAGGAATTACGTGCACAAGGTGTAGGAAACGTTTTAGCCGGCTTATTAGGTGGAATTCCGATGACAGCTGTAATTGTGCGTTCATCGGCAAACTTAAATTCAGGAGCAAAAACGAAATTAGCAGCTGTTTATCACGGTATATTTCTACTCGTTGCTGTAGCTTTAATTCCCAATATTCTCAATTTAATACCTCTTTCCGCCTTAGCAGCCGTTTTACTTCATATTGGTTATAAACTGGCAAAACCTGCATTAATAAAAGAACAATGGATTCAGGGAAAAGCGCAATTTATTCCCTTTATGACCACCATCATTGCCATTCTGTTAACCGATTTGTTGGTTGGAATTATCATCGGGCTTAACGTAGGTGCTTATTTTATTTTAATTTCTAATTATCGATTACCATTTTCTAAAATTGAAAGCGCTCATCCGATGTCGGGTACCAAATTTGTTCATTTACGTCTGAGTGAGCATGTAAGTTTTCTGAATAAAGCCAGTCTGCAACACACATTTGAATCCATTGAAACCGGAAGTGATGTACTCGTAGATGGCTCGAATACCATTGCGATAGATCATGATATTTTGGAAGTGATTCATGATTTTAAAACACAAGCTGAATTCAGAGGCATTTTTGTAACCTTTAAACAAATCCCTGATTTAAAAACCGTTACTCCGGTACAAGAATCAGTTAAAGCACATAAACATCTACATGTACACGATACCATTAATAAAGCTTTAAAACATAATCGGGCTTGGATTGCTGATAAATTGCATCACGACCCTCGTTATTTCGATCGTTTAGCCGACGGTCAATCCCCGGATATTTTATGGATTGGCTGTTCCGATTCGCGTGTAGTTCCCAATTTGATAACGGGTCTTGATGCAGGTGACATTTTTGTTCATCGCAATATTGCGAATCAATTAAGAGAAAATGACTTTAATGCCCATTCTGCCCTCGATTACGCGGTTAACTTTCTGCATGTTGAAAATATTATCGTGTGCGGCCATTACAACTGTGGTGGAGTTAAAGCGGCATTAGGCGGCCCTGTTAATCAAACAATTGATACCTGGATTGCAGATTTACGCAGTTTAGCTCAAAAGCATCATTTAGAATTAGATGCTATTGAAGATGAAACCTCACGCGTTAATCGCTTGGTTGAATTAAATGTTATAGAACAAGTAAAGCATGTTAAACACATTCCTTTTGTGCAACAGGCTATACAAGCAGGCAAATTACAAGTTCACGGTTGGGTATTTGATTTGAAGTCAGGTGCACTTCTGGATCTGAGTCAAACGGAAGAACCAACGTTTGCCAATGTGAGTAGCCTGTACGCTGCCGGATAACGAACAAAATTAACCTCATACAGCATATAACCTCAAAGCTGCGAAAGGTTCACAGAGGCCTGAGTTGTGGGAACGACTCAGGCTTTTTTATGTTTTCACATCATTTTTCTTTTATTCTTTCGTTATGCCCTCTATTTTTAGATATATGATGAAAAAACAAGCTTTTTTAACCCATGTTTTGAGCGTTGGCCTGCTCTTCCTTTTTTCGTGCGACACGCTACCTGAAGCAAACACTATCCACGAATCAGGAATTGCACTCAGCCGAATCATTGCCGATGATACCCTTTCCTTTGCAAATGCCAACGCCATAAAAGACACTAGTATTTTTTTCCCTGTAACCGTTGAAATAGCAGACCCCGATTTACTGCAACATGCACCGGTGATTAGTTTATACGAAAAGTTCGGATTTCAACTGGTAAGTTCTGATACCTTAAAAACCTTTGATCCCGGCACAAATCAATATTCCGGTACGATTGATTTTTTGGTTTCAACTGGAATCAATGCGGAAGCTGAATTAGTTGCATCAGCTACTATGCCTTCCGGAAATCCTACCAATTTTTTACGGAAAAGCTTTTTCATTAAAGGTTTTTCGATTGAACCGGCAGAAGTTGTTCAAATTATTGCACCGGATACCGTTCGATTACCCACTTCAGGGTCTGTTTCTTTTTCAATTGCGGCTGAAGTCACCCATCCTGAAAGTCGCTCATTCATTAAAACCGTAACTGTAACGTTAAACAGTGCTTCAACCGGTAGTTTAGGCACATTTCAATTATTTGACGATGGAAGTTTGACCTCTATTCCCGAAGGTGGAACTTCTGGTGATACAGTATCAAACGATGGCTTATTTACACGCGTGTTTGTTCTGAGCGCCGAAAACAACCCCGACACCGTTACATTAGAAGTTAAAGCCTTGGACACCACGGATCAAGAAAGCAACATAGTAACCAAAACGCTAATCATAACCCGATGAAATACCTTCTCACCCTTTTATTCGGGCTCAGCTTCCAACCCGTTTTGGCGCAACTTATTGGACCGATTCCTTCAACCTCTGCATCTATTTCACAAAACAGCGTGTCGAATTTGGCAGTTTATGGTGATACGGTTTGGATTGGCCCACAATTACAGCGCAATATTGGCAATACAAATGATTGGTTTTTCTCTGAGGCCTTAGATTCTATTCGCAACAGTAACGCACGCGTGTATTCATTAGCCCTACGCGAAGACACCATTTTTGCCGGTCTGGGAAGTACAAGCACCCTGGACGGACAATCCATTGACCAAGGTTTTGGATTTTATCTTTCTACGGATGGAGGCGATTCTTGGCAATTTATCGAATTTGGATTGGAAGATGAAGCCGATAATACCTTCGTTTATGGGGCGAGTACGTTAACCAAACTGCCGGTAATCGTTCCGCAGCAATCTCCTCCGTATTCTGTTGCCATAAAAGGAAATGTTCAATTTGCTGCCGCATGGGCATCAGGTTTAAAACGTTCATTAGATGGTGGATTAACATTCGAACGTTTGCTTTTGCCCACATCGCGCCTCGATTCCTTAGTTCCTGAATTGAATTATACCTTCGAGTTTAATCCTCGAAACGACAATAATTTTCTGGGATTTTCCGTCTTTATTGATTCACAAAATCGAGTTTGGTTGGGTTCTGCAGGTGGTATAAACTGGTCACCTGATGCCCTTACAGCCGATAAATCTCGTGTTCGTTGGTATCGTTCTGCTTTTAATTCAGCGATTCGTAAATCGTTGCCCGGGAATTGGGTCATTTTTATAACCGAACAACCCGGAACAAATCGTATTTGGATGACCAATTGGATTGCTAATAGTGGCGAAAATTATGCGATTAGTTACACGGACGATTTAGGCAAAACATTCCAATCTTTCCTAATTGGCGAAAAAATCTATGGTATTGATTTTTATGGTGATACTATTGTAGCCGTTGGTGATAATGGCATTTTTATAAGTGATGATGACGGTAGAAGTTGGAATCAAATTCAGGCCATTCGTTCAGCAAACGCCGTAATAAGTCCGAATGCTAATTTCTTTTCAGTAGGTGCATCAAAAGAACGGGTTTGGATTGGCTCAACAGAAGGACTTGTTTCAACTACTGATTTCCAATCGTTTTCTATTACACGTGTTAATCTTCCCTTACGTGGAGGTAATGATTTTAGTCCCGATGCGAAATCTGTCTCAAGCTATGTTTATCCCAATCCTTTTTCGATATCCAGACACAGTTATGCGCGATTTGTTTTTGAATCGGAAGCTGCTAGTGGTCAAGCTAAAGTAACTTTATATGATTTTAGCATGCAGAAAATAACCGAGATTCGCGGAGCCATTAACGGTTCCGGTCAATATGAAGCCATTTGGAATGGATTAGATGGCAAAGGACGCATTGTAGCAAATGGAGTAGTTTTTTACACGATTGAACAAGGTGGAAAAAAAGTAAACGGCAAACTTTTGGTGATGGATTGATATGAAAAAACTACTTGTATTTGCTTGGTTTACGCTTTTAGTTGGATTTCAAATCCAATCTGTTTTCGCACAAAATGGCGGAACAGCCGGCGCTTTTTTACGATTAGGCTTTGGAGCACGAGGAATGGGGATGGGCAATGCCATTTCTTCCGTACCTGAGATGGGTTCCAATGGTTTTTATAATCCGGCTTTAGTAGCAGGATTAGTTCAACGTAGTTTTGAAACCGGGACTTCGGTAATGGCATTTGACAGACACATGCATGCTGCATCAGCAAGTTTTCGATTACCACCCGCTGCCGGACTAAACATTCTATTATTAAACGCCGGCGTATCAAATATAGATGGGCGCAGCGTTAGCGGTTATCCTACCGGAAACTTTAACGCGAACGATTATTTGATTCAGACCTCTTTTGGGGTTCGCTCGAACAATCGGTTTTCGTTTGGTGCGTCACTCAAATTTGTGCTGTCCAATTATCACCCTGAAATACCAAATTCCGTTGCGTTTGGTTTAGATGCCGGAATCCTGTTCAGAGCCAGTGAAACCACTATTTTTTCATTGGTAGCCAAAGACTTGCTTTTAACACATCAGTGGCAGGCAAATGAATTATATGGAGGTCAGGATCAACTCGAACAAAACGATTTTTTTCCGACTACCTTACTTGCCGGAGTTTCGCACAGACTGTTAGAGGGCAAAGTGATTATATCAGGAGAATTGATCACCTTCATACAAGAAAATCAGTTTTACAAACGAGTTACGAACACCGATTTTAATCCACCTACAAATCAAGTTGAGCGAGAAAACACAACAACAGCCCACGTTGCAGTTCAATTTGGAGCGCTGTATCAGATTCATGAACGATTTCGCTTATCTGCCGGATTTACACAACGAGATGTAGAATTTGCAGGAAATGAAAGCTTTTCATCCGGTTTTTCGATTCTCTTACCTTTTGATGCGTACATGCCAAGTATTGATTACGCACTAAGCATGGAACCCAATGTTCGCACCTTTATTCATTCCATTAGTTTCAGATTTCATTTATAGACTATGAAACAAATCACCCTACTCCTATTACTTGTACTTATCTCATTTGGAATCAAGGCGCAAAACACACAAAGTCTTGAGTTTTTAACGATAGGCGCCGGTGCACAGCAACTAGCCTTAGGTGAAGCAACCACTGCAATTCCAACCGATGGATTGAATATGTGGGTTAACCCGGCAAGTTTGAGCGGTGTTGAAGATAAAACATTAAGTGCCAATTATGTTCGTTGGTTCACTGATTCTGAAATTTCTTCTTTCTCGGTTGTTTTGAAAGAAAATAAGCATACCCTTGGCTTAGGGATTCTATCAAATAGTATCGGAAGTATTGAAACAAGAACGACACCCGGTCCTGCCACTACTCTGGCTAATGTTGATTATTTAGCTCTTGGTGCAAGTTATGCCTATCAATTACCTTATGTAAGCCTTGGAATTACAGCAAGTTACATCAGCGAACAATATGTGACCGATAACGCAGGTGGCTATGCGTTAGGTTTTGGACTCTACAGTTCACTTTGGAATGATAAAATCCGTTTAGGTGCATCGTTAAATCATCTCGGTGAAATGGATGTTCTCCTTACACAACGAAGTGAATTACCCACTCAGATTCGCTTCGGAATTGATGCCGATATGATATCGTTTACGGTTCCCGGTGACTGGAGTTTTCCGGTTTTACTATCAGCAACAGCTGATTACACTCAGTTTGTAGAAAAAGTAGATCGCCGTTTAGACCGTTTAGATCGAGGTTTAAATGACCTAAGTTTGGTGCAAGACTCACAGTCCTTTTTCTTGGGTTTACGTGCTTTTGCCGGCGAATTAATTAGTCTGAATTCAGGATTTCGCTTTTTAACAGAAAGCAATCGTTCATGGTCGGTTGGATTAGGCTTACATCAACAAGCTTTCCAATTCGATTTTGCCTACATCCCCTTTGATGTTGGTTTTAATAACGCCTATGCCATTGGTATGAAATATCGCTTTTAATCACAAAGATTCCATTGTAATTACCTTAAATCAATAGCTGTAGCTTCCCCATATGATGTAATCGAGTTAACAAGCTATAAAAATTAACTCTTAACCTAAATGGATAACACAAGCCCGAATTTTTCTCATGGTATAGAAAAATCCGGGCTTTTAATTGTTAGTTACTATGTAAAAACTCTGCAGGGTCAATAACCTTAAATCCTAAACCTTGTACATATCCTACTTGGGGTTTATTGTATTTAAGTTTACTGTTTTCAACCATTTGGTTTAGAGCTTGCATCACCAAAGCACGGTCGGGCATAGCTTCTCTGATTTCTTTAAAAGTAGTTCGATTGGCTTTCCCAAAATCTGTAATTAACGAATAGTGCTCAGGCATCGGAAAACTTAAAATACCTTGAGTGTCATCCATTTTTTTATAAGGCCAAAACGCCCAATGAATTCCATTTTCATCTAACATCGTTCGAGCATCTAAAATCCATTGATCATTGTTTTCGCCTGTTTCCCCCATGTAAATGGGAACGTTATGCTTTTTGGAAAAATCAATATAATCCTGAAAAGCAGATTGTTGCACTTTAAACCAATATTTATGGAATTCATAAACGATATTTTCCTCAGAGGTATCGGTAAATACATCAAAATTAGTACTCCAAATTGCGCCATTTATGAAAATGATGTGGTTAGGGTCAACCGCACGTATATCTTTTATGATTCGTTTATACAATGGGTACAATTCCGGCAATAATTTGTCGTAATCTTTTTCGTGATAGGTGGCTATCGGTTCGTTCAGTAAGTCGTATCCCAAAACAATCGGCTCATCTTTATATCGTTTGGCGATTTTCACCCAAACATCACTCATAAGTTGTTTGGAGAGTTCACTTTGGAATAAAAAAGGATATCCTTCACTATCGTCGATATTATCACCGGTTTGACCACCCGGAGCAGCGTGCATATCAAACAGAACATATATATTTTCTTTTTTACACCATTCTACTATGCGATCAAGATATTTAAACCCTTCGTTTCGTCCACCCATATATTCGTCTTGAGTAAACATTTTGTAGTGAAATGGTAATCGAATGTGATTGACCCCTATGGCTTTAAGATATCGGATGTCATCATAGGTGATGTAGTTTTCCAAAAATCCATCCCAAAATTTTTTCAAAGAATCCGGCCCAACTATTTGGTAGAGCATCTGATTGATTAAGGTTGGAGAACTAGCTTTTCCTCCTTTAAACATATAGCCTTCAGGTAATAACCAATTTCCAATGTTTGTTCCCTTTAGAATGATCGGATTTCCATTGGGTTCCAGAATTTGTGAACCGCTAACGCGAACAAATGTTTGTTTTTGAGTTTCCTGATTGACACACGAGGCCAAAAAGAGCATTATCAAAAGCCAACCTAAAGTGGTATGAAGTTTCATAGTGACCTGCCCATTTTTTTCTTAAATGATTTGTTTTTTGATTTTGATGCATGAACGTGTTTAGGGCTGTGTGTTTAACTTAGAATAGTAAATTTTTGGGAGAGTTATCTGTTTAAACTTTTGCAAATTTGCCAAACTATTCCACTTTTGAATCAAAATTGTTCCGTTAATTAGATGAGATTCAATTATTTTCCAATCAAATTATCGAGGTTCTGTAATACGGTTTGTGTTATTGAACAGCACTTATTTAATAGATATACAACATCATGGCTTCTACAATTATTTATACTTATACCGACGAAGCGCCCATGTTGGCGACGTATTCTTTTCTTCCCATTATTCAGGCTTTTTCGAAATCAGCGGGAATTGAAGTAGAAACCCGAGATATTTCATTAGCGGGTAGAATTTTGGCGCATTTTCCAGAGTTTTTAAAACCTGAGCAACACATTGGAGACCACCTTGCTGAATTGGGCGAATTAGCACTAAAACCGGAAGCAAACATCATCAAATTACCTAACATATCAGCTTCAGTACCTCAATTAAAAGCCGCTATTAAGGAATTACAATCTCAGGGTTTTATGGTTCCTGATTTCCCTGAAGAACCTAAAAACGACGCGGAAAAAGACATTAAAGCTCGTTATGGTAAAGTCTTAGGCTCTGCGGTAAATCCGGTTTTACGTGAAGGCAATTCGGATCGTAGAGCTCCAAAAGCCGTAAAAAATTATGCAAGAAAGAATCCCCACTCTATGGGTACATGGAGTTCTGATTCCAAATCACATGTAGCATCTATGAAGTTCGGTGATTTTTATGGTTCTGAACAATCCTTAACTGTTGAACAGGCCACAGAAGTTCGGATTGAACACGTTAGCAAAGATGGATCAATAACGGTGTTAAAACCGAATTTTAAACTTAAAGCAGGTGAAGTAATTGATTCTTCAACTATGAGTCTATCTGCATTAAAACAATTTGTAGCGGAAGAAATTTCGGATGCAAAAGCACAAGGAATTTTGTTTTCTTTACACTTGAAAGCAACGATGATGAAAGTTTCTGATCCCATTATTTTTGGGGCTGTCGTAGAGGTTTTCTACAAAGATGTTTTTGAAAAATATGCGGATTTATTCAAAGAACTCGGTGTTGATACACGTAATGGTTTGGGCGATGTGTACGCGAAATTAAGCGGTCACCCAAAAGAAGCCGAAGTTATTGCTGCTATCAGCGAAGTTTACCAATCAGCCCCTTCGTTAGCTATGGTAAACTCCGATAAGGGCATCACAAACTTACACGTCCCCAGCGATGTGATTGTTGATGCTTCCATGCCTGCTATGATTCGCACTTCCGGACAAATGTGGAATGCAGAAGGAAAATCACAAGATACCAAAGCGGTTATCCCTGACCGTTCTTACTCAGGGGTATATCAGACTGTTATCGATTTTTGTAAGAAAAATGGTGCATTTGATCCGCGAACCATGGGAAGTGTACCTAACGTAGGATTGATGGCTCAAAAAGCAGAAGAATACGGTTCCCATGATAAAACATTCCAAGCAACCGCCGACGGTATAATTCGCGTTGTGGATGTATCCGGCTCTGTATTAATGGAACAACCTGTTGAAACCGGCGACATTTTCAGAATGTGCCAGACTAAAGACGCTCCTATTCAAGATTGGGTTAAATTAGCGGTTAATCGTGCTCGTTTAAGTAACACACCTGCCGTTTTTTGGTTGGATCAAAACCGTGCTCATGATGCCGAACTCATCAAAAAAGTAGAAAAACACCTCCCTGACCACGATACCGAAGGTTTAGAGATTTATGTGATGAATCCGGTTGATGCTACCGAGTTTTCCTTGGAGCGTATGAAACAAGGCATGGATACGATTTCAGTTACCGGAAACGTATTACGCGATTATCTAACCGACCTCTTCCCTATTTTGGAATTAGGCACTTCCGCAAAAATGCTTTCTATTGTTCCGTTGATGAACGGCGGCGGTTTGTTTGAAACCGGTGCAGGTGGTTCTGCCCCTAAACATATTCAACAGTTTCAGGAAGAGGGATATTTACGTTGGGATTCACTTGGTGAATTTCTTGCGTTGGCTGTTTCTTATGAGCATTTGGGTCAAAACTTTAACAACAACAGAGCTTTAGTTTTGGCTGAAACCCTAGATGCGGCTACCGGACAGTTTTTAGATAACGATAAATCT
The DNA here is from genome assembly GCA_964541325.1 of uncultured Chitinophagales bacterium. Classification (GTDB taxonomy): domain Bacteria; phylum Bacteroidota; class Rhodothermia; order Balneolales; family M1805; genus M1805. The sequence continues at coordinate 20,905 of CAZIQX010000025.1, forward strand.
CCTGCTCGCCGGGTTGGTCAGATTGATAATCGTGGCTCACACTTCTATTTGGCCTTGTATTGGGCGCAAGAACTGGCCAATCAAACAAAAGATGTTGAACTCAAAAGCATATTTGAACCAATTGCTAAAGCACTATCTGAAAAAG
>CAZIQX010000026.1:0-331 GCA_964541325.1 uncultured Chitinophagales bacterium
AGGACGTGTCGCTCGTATGCGGCGAGGTCGAATACATCTCGCACCCATGCCACCATTTTAGTGACTTTCACCGGGGCATTTTTCCTACTTCATGTGTTAATGTTTTTGTTTTATCCAAAAGATAAATCAAATCTTTGGTATGCCTTGGCGATAGGCGGACTTAGTTTAGCCATCTATTTTTCATCAGATAGAATGTTTACGATTTACTCGGATAACATAGTGCTTTTTCGACAGTTAGAGGTTGTTTTTGTGATTGTGTTTCACGTGCTTTTTCTTCGTTTATGTTATGCATTATTTAATACGAAACTATCCTATGCATTTGCCGGAATCG
>CAZIQX010000026.1:341-7594 GCA_964541325.1 uncultured Chitinophagales bacterium
ATCTACATCAGTTACAGTTTTATTTACCGAGTTACCAATCCCTTGTATTTCACGCTCTTTAATTACATCGTGTATTTCGAAATGGCTCGGGTTCTCTTCTTTACAGATTCCAAATCACGCTCTTCATCCACTTGGATTATCACAATTGGGGTTTCTGTAACGCTCATCATGATTACATTTTTAACCTTTATTGAGTTTGGAATTGTAAAAATAGATTCAGTAAGTCCTTTCAGTTCGTATTTCTCAGTAATTCCGGTTATGATTAGTATGTCCGTATTTCAAGCCCGGGATTTAGCAAAAAACAATGAGATACTCGAATACCGTTTGGCACGAATCAATCTACTCAGTGACCAAAACCTGAAACAGGCAAAACGGGAATTAGAACTTCGGATTGAATCCGAAAAGCAAAAATCTCTTTTTCAGGAAGCGGAATACCGTGCAAAAGTGGCTGAATTACAATCACAAGCTATTGCTGCTGAAAATCAACGGAAAACAAAAGAATTAGAAGAAGCTCGAAATCTTCAACTTTCGATGTTGCCTAAAAAATTACCGCATCACCCCTACTTAGATATTGCTGCTCATATGATTACAGCTTCTGAAGTAGGAGGCGATTTCTACGATTTTATCACCTATCCTGATAAATCCGTAACCATAGCAATTGGCGATGCAACAGGTCATGGATTGAGTGCCGGTACTATGGTTGCCACAGTTAAAGCCTTATTTAGAAATGTTCGCATCCAAAAGGCTGAAGATATTCCTGAATTATTTCATTCCATGACTCACGTAATTAAAGAGATGAATTTCAAGAAAATATTCATGTCGTTAAGCGTGGCACGTTTTGCAAATCACGAAATGGAACTTTCAGCCGCCGGAATGCCTCCCGCCATTTTATATCATGCTGAAACGAATACCGTGGAGCGATTAACCTTAAAAGGAATGCCTTTAGGTGCTGTCAGAAACTTTCCCTATCACGTATTAAAACGAACCTTGTCAGCAAATGATATTCTTTTATTTGTCAGTGATGGACTTACAGAGTTATTCAATACCGATCGCGAAATGTATGGTCAGGAACGTATTGAAGAGCTATTAGGTTCACTTTCTCACGCAGAACCTCAGGAAATCATTCAGAACATAGTGGAACACGCCCAACAATGGCGAGGCAATGAACCTCAGCACGACGACATCACCTTGATTGCTATAAAGGTGAAACATTAACACATGGAAAAACAAACCCAAGATCGCTTCATTATCTTTGCTCTGTGGCTATTAGTCTTTGCCGCTAGCTCTCAAATTATGATTATCTCCCCCATTTTACCTCGTATTGGAGAACAATTGGGAATTAACGAAACCCTGCAAGGTACTTTGGTAACCGCTTATGCTGTTTTAGTTGGAGTGATGGCTTTAGTTATGGGTCCAATTTCTGATAAAATTGGTAGAAGGAAAATCCTGTTAATTGGTTCAGGTGGAATGGCTATAGCCCTTGCTCTGCATGGAGTTGCCGTAAATTATATTTCCTTATTAACAGTTCGTTCATTAGCTGGTATGGCCGGCGGTGTATTAAGTGGGGCTGCGGTAAGTTATGTGGGTGATTATTTCCCCTATGAAAAGCGGGGATGGGCAAATGGATGGATCATGAGTGGAATTGCTATGGGGCAAATTATTGGTATTCCCATGGGCACGGTTTTAGCAAATGCATTTGGTTTCAAAGCCCCATTTTTAATCTTTTCGGTAGTAATGATTTTTGCTTTTATTATCATTTTACAATTTGTTCCCCAACCAAATGTTGAATTGGATAAACACGATTTAACGGTTTCATCAGCTATTCGTAAATATTTGATTATGTTGAGAAAAACGGAAGTCATTGCAGCCTCTCTTTCCTATTTCACTATGTTTTTAAGCGTTTCCTTGTTTATCGTATTTCTTCCTACATGGCTCGAAAAATCATTTTCGGTGAGTGGAAATGAAATTGCAAGTTTATTTTTGGTAGGTGGCATTGCCAATGTTATAACCGGACCTATAGTTGGAAAATTATCGGATAAAATTGGTCGAAAGCGCTTAATTATCACATCTTGTGTGGGATTTTCAATTACGATATTGGCAACGACTTTAGTGGTAAGTAGTTTTGTAATCGCTTATCCTGTGTTTTTTGTGATTATGGCACTTGTAGCCATGAGAATTAGTCCCTTTCAAGCCTTGTTAACCGCTATTGTGGATGCTCGTCAACGGGGTGCATTGATGAGCTTAATGATTGGCATCGGGCAGGTTGGTTTTGGGATTGGTGGCGCTTTGGCCGGTCCTGTTTATTTACATTATGGTTTTTTTGTGAACAGTTTATTAGGTGGGATAACGATTCTAATCATGGCTTTTTTAGTATGGCGCTTTTTACCGGAGCCTGAACTGCAAAAAAACTAATTACCTTTTCATATTCGCTTTCAATTCCTGTATCTTCGTAGCGCTTTTTTAAGCTTGTTTTGCCAGTTTTTGGCTAATTAAACCTCAAAATCATTAAATATAATATGATAAAGAAAATCGGATTCATGGCACTTTGCCTTTGGGTTACCGCTATTTCTGTGTCAAATGCGCAGAATTTGCAGGAATTTGAAAAAAAAGTGACCAAAATTACCCTAGATAATGGGCTACGTATTCTTGTAATCGAGCGTCACGAAGCCCCTGTTGCCAGTTTCTTAACCTACGTAAATGTTGGTTCAGCTGATGAACCTATTGGGAAATCGGGTATTGCTCACATTTTTGAGCACATGGCTTTTAAAGGTTCATCGTATATCGGAACTACAGATTATGCTTCCGAAAAAGTATGGATTGAAAAAACTGACGAAAATTATAAAACTTGGCTTCGTTTAAAAAATGCTCCTAATGCAGATTCTACACGTATTGCTCAAGCCTGGAATGCATTTAAAGCTGCTCAAGATTCTGCAAAAAAATACGTGGTGAATAATGAGTTTTCTCAAATCATCGACCGTGAAGGTGGAGTTGGCTTGAATGCATCTACGAGTTCTGACCAAACGATGTATTTCTACAGTTTGCCATCTAACAAAACGGAATTATGGTTTAACTTAGAAGCTGAGCGTTTTAAAGACCCTGTTTTCCGTGAGTTTTATGTAGAAAAAGACGTGGTTAAAGAAGAGCGTCGTATGCGTACCGACTCTTCCCCAATCGGACGTTTAATTGAAGAATTTTTGGCAGTAGCTTATACTGCTCATCCTTACGGAATCGCAACTATCGGTTGGCCATCAGACATTGAAGCCACTACAATGGAAGATTCCTACGATTTCTATAAGAAATTCTATGTTCCATCGAATATGGTTATTGCTATTGCCGGCGATGTTTATCCTGATCAAATTAAAAAATTGGCTGAGACCTATTTTGGGGATATTCCTGCCGGAGAACCTGCTCCACAAACTACCATTCGTGAACCCAAACAACGTGGCGAGCGTCGTTTTGAGATTGAAGAACAATCTCAGCCTTGGTACATCGAGGGCTATCATACGGTAAACTACAATCATCCCGACGCTAAAGCTTTGGACATGATGTCGTCAGTTCTATCAGGTGGTAGAACCTCTCGTTTATATAAAGTGATGGTTGAGGAAAAACAACAAGCCTTAACAGTGGGTGCGTTTAATGGGTTTCCAGGAAACAAATATGAAACCATGTTTTTAACCTTTGCTCTTCCCAATCAAGGTGTTAGCGTAGAAGACCTCGAAAAAACCATCCGCGAAGAAATTGAAAAAGTGCAGCAAGAAGGTGTTACAGAAGCAGAATTAGACCGTGCAAAAACCAATGCGCGTGCTTCTGTTATTCGCTCTTTAGGCTCAAACACCGGATTAGCCATGCAGTTAGCTGAAGCCGAAGTATTGTATGGTGACTGGCGCTCATTTATCAAACAAGTGGATGAAATTCAAAAAGTTACCGTTGAAGATATCAAACGTGTAGCCAACACCTATCTCATCAAAAACAACCGCACCGTTGGTATCATCAAAAAAGCAGAAGAAAACCAAGCGGAGGCTAAGTAAGTATGAAACGTATGAATCAATTTTTTATGATTTTTAGTGTTGCCGCTGTTGCCGTAACCTTAGCATTTTCAACGGAAAGTGTTGCTCAAAAGAAATACGATGAACTCTCCTACCCTGAATTACGCAGCTATAAAGCGCCCAAGGTAGAAACCTTTACAACAAAAAATGGCATTCGTTTTTATTTGATCGAAAACACGGAATTACCTTTGGTTTCTGTGAGTATCACATTGCGTGGTGGTGACATCCAAACCGGAGACGAAAAAGTAGGTCTTGCCAGTATTTTGGGTGATGTAATGCGTTCAGGTGGTTCGAAAAACTATCCTGCTGATAAACTCAATGAGTTGCTTGAAAACAAAGCGGCTTCTATCGAAACCTATATGGGATTTAGTTCCGGTGGGGCTTCTATGAGTGTGTTGAAAGAGGATTTCGACACCTTGCTTCCAGTTTTGATGGATGTTTTAATGAATCCGACATTCCCTGAAGACAAAATTGATTTAAGCAAAAAACAAATCAAATCAGGGATTACACGCCGTAATGATGATGCACAAGGTATCGCTTCCCGTGAGTTCGAGAAATTAATTTACGGTGCAAACTCCGTGTATGCTCGTGAAACAGAAATCGCAACGGTTGATGCCGTTACTCGTGAAGACTTAGTGAATTATCACAAACAAGTTTTTGTGGGTTCTAACATGTATATCGGTGTTATTGGCGATTTCAAGTTGAAAGACATGAAAAAGAAACTTGAAAAAGCTTTCGCTAAAATCCCTAAAGGCAAAGAAAACAAGATTGAATACCCGGCTGTAAACTATCAATTCAAAAACAGCATCAATTTTGTGAATAAAACGGATGTAAACCAATCCGTCGTGTTTTTGGGGCATATCGGCGGTAAACGTAACAATGATTATGCGGCCTTAACCTTGATGAATGAGATTTTATCAGGTGGATTTTCTGGTCGTTTAATGCAAACTGTTCGTACGGATATGGGGCTTGCTTACGGTGTTTTTGGTTCCTTTTCGCAGGGCATCAATTATGAGGGTCAATTTTATGCCGGTGTAATGACCAAATCTGAAACAACAGCTGATGCGATTACTGCAATCATTGATCAGGTAAAACGCTTACAAACCGAAAAAGTAACGGATAAAGAACTCAAAGACGCCAAAGACCGCATCTTGAATTCAACCGTTTTCCGTTACGACTCGCGTGGTAAAGTGCTCAACGAGCGAATTTCTAACGAATACAATGGCTTACCCGCTGATTATTTTGAGAAATACATTGAAATGCTCAAAAAGGTTGAAGTTGCTGATATTCAACGTGTTGCTACGACCTATCTGAAACCGGAAACGCTTGAAATCCTCGTTGTTGGCAACAAAAATGAGCTAGGAGACCAACTATCTCGTTTCGGAACAGTGAATGAAATTGATATTACTATTCCTATTCCCGGAATGGAGAAAAAATCAGCTTCCGGTGATGCCAATAAAGCACAAGCGGTTCTCGGAAAAATGAAACAAGCTTTATTATCCGACGCTTCCCTTTCCGGCTATTCTACCGAATCAGAAGTTACACAGTATAATGAGATGATTCCCGGTGGAAAAATGAGTCTTGGTTCAAAAGCAACCGTTTCCTTAGCTGACAATACCATTGAAAACCAACTTACTACACCTCAGGGAGTGATTACTATGTCGGTTGCCGGAAATGAAGGCTCTATGGCGATGGGAGAAATGAAACGTCCGCTTCCACCCCAACAAATCGAAGGTATCAAAAAAGAAATGAAGCGCTCTCCCCTTTATGTTGCCTTAAATCAAGGGGAATACGAAGCTGTTTTTACCGGTGAAGAAACCATTGAAGGTATAGTTTATGAAGTCATTCAAATGAACAACGAGCCTCAGTTTACCTTGTTGGTAGATAAAACTTCTGGTCTGCCCGCTTATGTTCGTTACTCTGAAATGAATCCAATGTCAGGCGAAGTGATGGAAGTTAGCGTTCAGTATTCCGATTGGAAAGATGCTGAAGGCGGATTCAAATTTGCAGGTAAGCAAACCACGATGTCTCTCGATAAGAAATTAAGCGAGACCATCACAAAAAGCTGGAAAGCAAATTAAACTAAGCTTTTACCTATTTTGGGGGTTAATCTGATGTGGTTAACCCCCTTTTTTTTGACCTAATCGTGTTCAATTTGAGATTTATTATAGGATGATACTACTTACAACAGCCTTACAAGCAGAAGCACAACCCCTTATTTCTCACTTTAAATTAAAGCACATGCCCGAGTTTAAACGCTTTAATGTATATGTGGGTGAAAATTGCGTACTTGCCGTTACCGGTGTTGGTGTATTAAAAGCAAGCTCGGTTACTGCAGCGGTGTTAGCTCATACATCGTTTTCTTTTGTGGGTAGTTTAAATATTGGAATTGCAGGAACTGAGATGTATTCGATTGGTGAATTATATAGAATTAATCAAATTCATTATCCAACACAAGAACTTTACCTTTACCCGGAAGCTGAACCTATCCCAGGAATTAAAACGGCAGGAATCCTCTGCGTAGATACACCCTTACACGAAAAAGGATATGTATCGACAGCTTTTCCTTTAGTTGACATGGAATCGGCCGGATTTTTTGCTGCAGCTCAACTTTTTTTGGACGTACATCAAATTGAGATACTTAAAGTCGTTTCTGATTATTTGGATGGATGGGTTACTAAAGAAAAAATCACTTCATTAATTGAGGCTCAACTTCCTGCTATTCAAACTTTTCTTGAAGCTAAACAATGGGGTTTTTCAACAGACCGATGGAGTGAACACATTGATTCTTGGATAAAAACACTTCAATTCGAGTTGCCGCTAACGGTAACACAACAGCGATTATTAACGAATTCTGCTCGTTTTTATCTTCTTCGTGGACATACCTTTTTGCCAAAATTTGATGTTAATGTGTATGATGGCAAACCTAAAACACGAGATCATTTAGTAGAAAAATTGAACCAACTGTTGATTGCGTGAAGGGTTTGATAGGTTACTATGGGTAAGATTTTCGGACTCCCGGTGCTTGGAGCACTTTGAGTTCTGTTAGTGAGTTTGAAAACGAGCAAAAGTGGTGCACCCCTAACATAAACGACCACTTATGTCGCAGGCGCCACTTATGTCGCAGGCGTCTTCACAACTTTTGCCGCAGGCGTCTTCGCCTGTGACAATTCCCACGGAGACTCACAGTCAACAAAATGACTGTGA
>CAZIQX010000026.1:7604-13050 GCA_964541325.1 uncultured Chitinophagales bacterium
ACTGTGAGTCGCAGGTACGTTTGTGCTACCCGCCTTCAAGGTGTAAACATCTCACGGACGAAGACATCCGCGTGATAAAGCGCGTGGTTTTTTGGCACTCGCAGCACTTCAGGAGCCTTGAGTTGTAGAAATTAACAGATTAACATCACAAAGTAAGCCTCGGACTTTAAAAGCTCTTTCCCACTTAACACCCAATCATTTTCGATGTAAACACATTTCAACATTTCAGTATTTAGTAACTTTGGCTAATTATGGAAAATTATCCCAAAGTGCTTATTTATTGCGGTGTAAATCGTGGTGGCAGTTTACAACACTTAATTTCATTTTTCGATTTAGTGATTGGATTTGAGCCCAATCCGGATGCATTCAATCATTCCTATCAGTATTTCTCCCAATTCAGCCATGTTAAATTAATTCCGGCAGCCTAGCTGATTTTGATGGCGAAATTGATTTTCAGATGTATAAAGATGATGCTATTGGGTCCGTTGCCAAGATTACAGACGAATGGGCAAGATCCCATCAACATGTTAATCAGGAGTTTGATAAGACCATTAAAGTGCCTGCTATTCATTTAGGTAATTTTATTGATAGAATGAATTTTAAGGATATCGATTTGTTAGTAACGGATCTTCAGGGCTTGGATTTAACCGTATTAAAAACCGTTGAAAAACAAATCAGAAACAAATTATTTCATCAGATTATTTGTGAAGTTGAATTAGACGATTTTCCGATGTCGTATCACAATTTGTACAATAAAGAGGCCGGATTTAAGGAACTTTTAGATAATTATTATGAAGAAATTGATCGTTTAGGGGAAGAACATTGGGAGATTCGAGATATTCGTTGGAAGAGAAAATAACGCTCTGTACGTAATAATCTTTTTTACTAACCTCATTTGTTCAAAAAAAAAGGAAGCCGACAATTGCCGACTTCCTGCAAGAAAACATCCTTAAAATAGAGTCTATTTTACTAAGGTCATACGTTGTGTAAAACGGGTGCCTTTGTCAGACTCAAACGTGTAAATGTAGGTTCCACTTGCCAAACGAGAAGCATCGAAAGCAATAGAGTGATACCCTGCACCCATATTTTGATCTACAAGAGTGGCTACTCTTCTACCCATAACATCAAACACATTAATTTTAACATGAGCTTGTTCAGGCACATCAAACTTAATGGTAGTACTTGGGTTAAAAGGGTTTGGATAATTTTGTCGCAACGCAAATGTAGTCGGTACATCCATTCCAAACGATTCACTAGATGTGGTGATATCTACATTAACTTTCTGCGTAGAAACGCTTTCGTTATTGTTCTTATCAATAGCGATTACCGTTAACTCAACATTAGTACCACTTAAGGCTTGCTTGTTTATTACTAATTCATTCGAAGTGGTTCGGCCTAAATCGGTAGTGCTACGTTCTCCATCAACAATCTGATATACAGCGTATTCCAGTAAATCTGATACTAAAACCGGATTCCATTCCATTAACACGGTATTGGTTTGCGATATGGCGCGCATGCCACTTGGCTGATTGGGAGCAATATTATCTAAAGCATATCCAATCATGGACTCAGATTTATACTCACCCCAAAAAGAAGAAACCATAAACTCGTAACTTGTTGAAGCATCGGGATTAGTACCCGTTGGTACGGTTTTTGGGACAGATACTTCAGCATACTTTGCAGCATTCTCTACATAAGGAATGGTACTTACATGAACCCACTCACCTACTGCATTTTTACGCCATATTACCCAATCCGGACGATAATCAGCTTCTTCAAGAAACTCTTCATCAAATAAAAATCCATCAACATGAATACGAACCCACCCGCCTTGGTCATCTTCAACATCTTCAATCATGGTGATTTCAATAGGGGCTGGTATTTCTACCTCCGGTATCATTAAATCATAATTGTATTGTGGATTCGATTGAAAGTTTCCATCCTCATATTGTGGTAAAACTACTTGAAGAACACCATCGTTATCAAAATCGCCCACTGCTACCGAATATCCTGCATTAATAAAAAAAGCAGGTACACCTAAGCCAACTTGCTGATTAGGCGCTTCGAGAAGAACTCGAAAATCGCCCATTTCATAATCAATGAGTTCAATTCCGGTTGATAAACCGCCCATCAAAATCATGGCATTGGTTATGTAAAAACTACCCATAGTTGATACCAAAAGTTCATCACTTCCATCACCATTCAAATCAGGTAGGGTCTGAATTTCACCCAATTGTGTTGGAAAAGAGCTATTGGTAGTAAATGGCGCAAAATCAGCATTATCAAAAACAAAGGCATTTGATGGGAAGCTCTCTACTCCACCATCATAACCATCAAAAATCCATAAATAATAACTACCATCACTACTGCCGGGGGCATCATAGGAATTAAAAACGGTGGTTGCTATATCATGATACCCATCACCATTATAATCTCCGGTTTCAACACGAAATGCAAAAGCCGAGAAACTCCCGGGAGTGTAAAAATCAAGATTATTTTGATTGATTTCTTGATAAGGAAAAAACTCGGTACTTGAAGACGGATTTTGTTCGCCTAAGAATATACGTACTGAAGAAGTGTTAAAATCATTAACTACAAAATCATTGATGCCATCATAGTTGATATCACCTATAGAACCTGCAGAGTTTGCCCATGCTTGAATCGGAGAAAATGAATAAGACCCATTGGCTTCAACCATTAAATAAGACTTGCCATCTCCGTTACTTGTAGTTGCAATTAAGTCTGATTTCCCATCACCAGTAACATCACCAACTTTTTGAAAAGTGATTAAAATAATGTTTGGTGCATTTGGAAAACGATCGGCAATTCGAATCGTAACCATTGGCTCCGTTTGATTCGTTGATGAAGCCGAATACACATCAACCGTTTCGATTAAATGATCATTTTCATGTCGTCTGATTCGGATAATCATTTCCGGTAAACCATCGCCATTCATATCTTCAAAAGTGGGTACTCCAAAAAAATTCAAATCAGTAAAATTGAATTGAATTTCTCCACCACTTGATTTTTTAATGAAAACATGGCTTCCGGGACCAAATACGTTTTTTAGATAAGCAAAATCATCAATTCCATCTCCATCCCAATCGCCTGCATTAGCATTATAGATATATTCATGATTTTGTTGACGTACAGGAGCATTTAAATTGATTACAACTGGTTCTGAATTGGCATCAAGACTTGCAGCCTGAACCAAAAACTCAGACGGAGAGGCAATATTACGTTCAACGATTACATCGTCAGTACCAAGATTTACAATATCACCAAAAGAAAACTGAGATTGAGTAGCATCGTGATGATTATTGGCAAACGCAATTCCTGTTTTCGCTCCTAACAATCCTAAATCAAGTAAATCGGATTCGCTAATACCATCGGAAATGGTAGATCCGGAAATAAATTTTGCTTGATTAATATCAAATGAATTATAAGCTAATAAATCACTTGAACCATCACCATTCAAATCACCGACAACATACAATTGATTAACTGCGATTGAAGATGAAACAAACCCTGGGGTTGGATTAAACAGCCCATTTTGTAAGTCCGAACTAATTATATGTAGGTTACTTTCTCCATTAATCCGAACCACAATATCTAGTTCAGAGTCAACAGAAGCTTGGGCTACATCCACATAGTCCACACTGGAATAATTCAACCCTGTTGCAAGATATTGTGCTTCTGTCCAGTTTCCGTCTGTATCAATAGAGGCGATGGAAAATTCAACTGTTGACACTCCACGAATTAAAGCTGCAACATAGTCTTTATTGTCACTAATTCTATGAAAAGCAAGAATTTGTTGAGCAGCAGGTTCATTATTTACAGGTTGTAACGTAATACCTTCACCTTGAGCGTTGCCTTTTAGAAGATACATTTCCGTTCCCCCCATTGCATTATTGGCCGAAAAAAGTACATCCAAGAATCCATCATCATTAAAATCGCCGGATTTATAAGACTGAAAATTAATAGGAGGAAAACCAAATCCGAATGCAGAATGTTGATATCCGTTTACAGAACCAAATGCAATTGAATAATAATCATTATCAGAGGTTGATCTGAAAATTGCATCATTAAAACCGTCATCATTCAAATCCCCAACCGGGTAAATCATATAAAATTCAGTAATAATTTGGCTGGGACTGGACAAATCTCCAAAATATAACTCGTATTGTACCTGATGGTAGTCTTCAAGTTCAGGCGTGTCTAAGATGGGTAAATTGATGAAGCGCTGCATCAAGTCGCCCTTACCATCACCATTCACATCACCAATTGAAACAAGTCCTGCTCCAGGTGCATAGTTCGGCCCTGTCCAAGCATCACCACCAACTACAACTCCTGAGCTTGGAATGCTTAATTGTGCCGTTGAAGCAGTGGAAAATAGGCGCTGTTTTTTGGCAGATCTTTCTAAAGATGAAGGAATCGGCAAAAATGCACGTCCTTCTTTGTCTTGGTTGTATTGCCCAAAAAGGGATGTCGTTGCAATGCTGATAGTAAGCAGACTCATCCCCAAATGTTGTAGTTTGTTTCTCATAGTTCTGTTAGCTTAATTGAAAAGTTAATGGTTAGTCACCCTCCCCTAGGATGATCAACTTTTATCACAAGCAACTTAATGATTTGTTTCTGAGTTTGCAAAAGGCACCTACTAATTGTTAATAAATTGTTCTTTTGAGTTAAAAACGAGTAGTATATGACATTTTGATACAATGTTATTCTGTTAAAAAATGAGTTTTTATGTATAAAAATTAGCTTTTTAGTCCAATTATTGTGATTTAAGCGCTAAAACACCTATTATCCGATTTCATAACCTTTAATCTAATAACAACCCATGTCGTTCAAATCTCCTCACTCCTTTCATATCCCGGTTATGGGATTGGGGTTTTCGATTGATACGCCGTTGAAAGTGGCCAAATATGGCATTTCTTCCGTTGTGTCTATCGTTGATGATTCCCTAACGGAGCGTATGCGAGCGATTCATGCATCTAAGTTTGGTTTAGCATACGAAGCTATCACCGAAAAAATGCATGATTACCGCGCCAATCGCATCACGGCATACTTGAATCAGTTGGATGTACTCGTACATCAACAATTCAAGCAGTTAAAAGCACAAGCTTTTGATGCCGGTTCCGAAATCATGAAATATTATGAAATGCTGCCTTCTAAGGCAGAACTCAAACAGCGCTTCGATGAGATGATGCAACTCACCGGAGAAGCCAAACTTCAAGCTCAAGAAAAATTGCGTCAACTGATGCAACCTGGTTCTATTGATGTGAACATCATGGTTAAGGTTGATAAAACCAATCACGACAAGCAAAAAAATGCCCTTCCTATCGAGTTTAACGACGGTCACGCCTCTCTTCGTGGTTTTGCTCAATCTACGTTAGCTTCGTCTATGATTTTACCTGCCGGTATGAATCCACGTCTGTATTCTTAC
>CAZIQX010000026.1:13060-19057 GCA_964541325.1 uncultured Chitinophagales bacterium
CCTAATGCAATGGGCGAAATCAAAAAGAAAATTATCTTAAAAGGGAGCAATTTTCGCTCCGCTCTCATCCAAGGAAAAATGCTGGCCAAAAAAGGCCTGTGGGTTTCTGAATTCCGTATTGAATCAGGTTTAAATTGTGGTGGACACGCCTTCGCAACCGATGGCTTGTTATTGGGACCGATTCTTGAAGAATTCGCCAAAAAACGCGATTCCCTCAAGAATGAGTTATTGGCAATGTATCACGAGGCGCTTAAAGCCCGTGAAATGCCCACGCCTGAACCGGTACAACGCCTTACTGTACAAGGTGGAATTGGAACGCACGCTGAACATGAATTTATGATGCAGGAGTATCAGGCTGATGCTTGCGGTTGGGGTTCTCCCTTCTTGCTTGTGCCTGAAGCCACCAATGTGGATACGCCTACGCTTCGTGATTTAGCCTCAGCGGAGCCTGAAGATTTCTATCTAAGTGATGCTTCGCCTCTTGGTGTACCGTTTAACAACTTTAAAAAAGCAAGTGCCCACACCCTGCTTGCTGAACGCGCGGCGAAAGGTCGTCCCGGAAGTCCTTGTCATAAAAAGTTCTTACAATCCAATACCGAATACACGGATATTGCCATTTGTACGGCTTCTAGACAATATCTTCATGCCAAAGAAAAAGAATTGCGCGAAAACGGCACATTTTCAACTGAACCGGGCAGCGAATGGAGCAAAGCTTTAGAAAAAGATTGCTTATGCGAAGGTTTAAGTGCTCCTGGCATTTTAGTTAATGGTGAAATTCCTGCACACAATATCACTGCAGTGAGTATTTGTCCCGGACCCAATTTGCAATTCTATTCGGGTATTTTCTCGTTGAAAGAAATGGTATCCCATATTTATGGCCGATTTAACGCCTTAAATCATCGTGAACGACCACATTCTTTTATTAACGAGTTAAAACTGTATGTGGATTATCTAAAACGCGAGCTTAATAAAGTGAGTGGCGAAATGGATAAGAAACAAGTGAAATATTTTGAAACGTTCAAGCAAAATATGCTTGAAGGTATCGCTTATTATCGTGAATTGGCTTCTAAATTGTATGATGATATGGAATCAGCGGCTGCTGTGAAATTTCGTCAAGCTTTAGATGCGTATGAAGATGAAGTGCAAACGATTGTTTTTCATCAGTTAGTGCCTGTAACGGCTTAACTATACTGTTTTACAAAGGGCTGTATGGAGCAATCTGTACAGCCTTTTTTTTGATTACTTGCCGCTATTCCATTCGAATAGAAAGGATTTAATCTAGCTAACAGTATTACTCATTTTTTTCGTACTGCAAGCCAATTCGCTCACGAACACGATCTAACGTTTTTAGTAGAGTGGCGCTGGTTTTTAAAGGCAGCTTATCACTTTCAGTTAATCCTAATGAAATACAACGTTAAACTTCTTCAATCTCATAAATATAACCATTTCCTTTATAAGGAACAGAGAACACATTTTGTTTATCTGCAATGGTAACCGTTAGTTTATCGGCATGATGAAATCGTGGGTGGACGTATATTGATCCTTTAGTACCGTAGAGATAGGCTTCTGTTGGTGTAGTATTATCAATACTAGAATCAAGTGAGGCTGAAGCACCATGCTCATAAGAAAAAAACATAGAACAAGCCGCATCAACTTGTGTTGCTGTAAATCGTGCTTGCGCATAGATTGTAGAAGGCTCTCCAAAGGTAATTAGACTCAGATAAACCGGATATAAACCAACATCCAATAATGAGCCTCCACCGAGTGCTTTATCAAAAATACGATGCGTGAGTGGTACTTGTGCCTGAAATCCGAAATCGGCGCGTACATGTATTAGCTCTCCAATTTCACCGGATTGAATCATATCCAACAATACTTTTGTGGCAGGTATAAATCGTGTCCATATTCCTTCCATTAAAAACAAATTCTGCCGCTGAGCCTCTTGTATCATTTCTTGAACATCTTGTTGATTCATTCCAAGAGGTTTTTCGCATAAAACATGCTTGCCGTGTTGTAAACTCTTTATTGTTAGCTCTTTGTGAAGGGTGTGCGGCGTGGCAATATATACTACATCTACGTTTGGGTCTTTGAGAAGGTCTTCGTAAGAGGAATAGGCTTTTTCGGCTTGAAAGGTTTGTGCAAATGCATGGGATTTATCAGCACTTCGCGAACCAACGGCGTACAATGTACTTTCTTGACTTAGCGCTAGGTCTTCCGCGAATTTGTGAGCAATTTTTCCCAGACCTAAAATTCCCCAGCGTAGTGGTTTTTCCATGGTAGCTTCCTTAAAATGATGCGATTCAAATAAGAAGATAGGAATAGCTTAGATTAAATAGAGAGATTCTATGCCATGTAAGCAAAGATTTTACTTGTGATGTGAATCACCTACGATTCACAGTCATTGCCCCTGATGGTGAATCGTTTATGTGTGATGAACCGTATATCTGGCCTTTCCCAAGCTTTCGGGAAAGGCATACCAAAACTACATAAATACAGGACTCACAGCGCACAAACCGCTGTGAGTCCGTAAAATTCGAGCCTAGATTGATGGATTCTAGGAGTGCTGCTATTGTTCTTAGTAGAAAAAATGATTTGCTGTTAACATGAGGTGCTTAAACTTCACCCAATCCTGAAAACAGCGATTCGTAGGGATTGGCTACCTCATCATTTATGGTAACAATCGTTTGTTTGAGCTTTACTTTTATTTCGTGAATTGGATTTTTACCACCGATTCTCACTACTTCTCTACCTTGTTTAAAAACTAAAATCAATGGTAACGTAAACACAATATATTGTCCGGCAATATCAGGATTAGCATCCGTATTTACGATTTCAAGAGGAGTTCCGGGGAAATCAGATTCAACGATTGCTTGAATTTTAGGCAATAAGGCGTGGCAAACCTGACAGTTCTTCCCTTCAAAAAAAACAATGGTATAGGTATTATTTTGTAGAATGTTTTGAAAGATTTCAAAATCTCGATGTTGCATGATTGTTATCCTTGTTTTGAATAGCATGAAAAGTACAGTTTTTTAAACCTCCACGCGATTATAAAGGATATCATCAGATTCAATTAAAACTTCTAAGTGAAACACTCATTCCGCTACAATCCGATTGGTGTATTCAAGATGTTATTTTTTGAGCTTAACCTTTGAAACCTAACAGCTAACTATTAATTTAGCCGTTCATTATGAAGGTAGTGCTTTGCTTTTCTCTGTTTATTTCGTTGGCTTTAGGTGCTTTTTTGAAAAGTTCTGCACAAATACATCCTGCCGACCAATACGTAGTGAAACATTGGGGAATGGATGAAGGTTTGCCTCAAAGTTCAGTTAATGACATCATCCAAACAAAAGACGGATACATTTGGTTAGCTACCTTTGGAGGATTAGTTCGTTTTGATGGTGTTGCTTTTACTACATTCAACCGTTCCAATACGCCTCAATTACGCTCCGACCGTGTGTTAAAATTGTTTGAAGATAATCAGGGAGCTTTGTGGTTTGGCACAGAAGACGGGTTTATACGCTACAAAAACGAACAATTCAAAGAATTTATGGTAGTGGATGACAATCAGGTTTTTTCTCCTTCTATGATCTCGCAGGACACGGAAAAACGCTTGTGGTTTAGTGCAAATAATGAAGTGTATTATATTAAAAATGACTCTATTGTAAACGTACCTGTACTAAAAAACTCCAACTTAATTAATGATGCCAAACAGAATAAACATGGTGCATTGTTAGCTTTTCAGTTCAGTTTAGTTAAAACATTAGGCAATAAGGCCATCGAAATTTATAATGCACACGATAAACTCACTGATAATTTAAGTCATGCGATTGAATATCCTGCCAATTCAGGGAACTTTTTTTATGGCTCAAATGAAGATAGTGTTTTTCATATCAAGGATGAAATTACTACACATTACACCAAAGAAGATGGTCTTCCCTCCCGTTATACCTGGTTTTTCCGCACTGATTTAAAGAATAATCTGTGGGTGTTAAGCTTCGAAGGCCTTAGTTTATGGACTGAATCAGGCTTTGTACCCTTTTCTTCTCGTTTTAATTTTGATGATACACAAATCAGAAGTATTACCGAAGACCGCGACGGTACCTATTGGGTGGGTACACTTAACGATGGTCTGTATCAATTAAAACCTACCTATATCAACGCTATAACATCAGAACAAGGACTTAAAAACGAACTGATGCTATCCTTAACTACATTACAAGATGGACGTTATGTTTTTGCAACAAACTGTGGGGGAATCTATGAATGGGATGGCAATAAGGTAGTACACTCCGAAATCAATCAACACTTACCTAACCTGTGTATTTGGTCGGTTTTTCAAGATTCGAAAAGTAGGATTTGGATGGGTTCACGCATCTTATATCAAACAACATCATTATCCCAAAAAGGAAGGGTGTTTACGGTTGATAATGGGTTTAAAGGCTACGATATCTATGCCATCTCAGAAGACTCAAAAGGTCAGATTTGGATAGGCTGTTTTAATGGCACCTACATCTACAATGGCACTTCATTTGAAGAACTAACAGTTGAAAAGGGTCTTTCCTACAATGATACCCGAGTTTTTTTTGAAGACGACGATGGCACGATGTGGATTGGTACAACGGCAGGCTTAAATACGTTTAAAGATGGAATAACGAAACCCTTCCCTTTATTAACACAAAGTAACGGACGCTCTGAACCCTATATTCGAGCTATTCATAAAGACAGCACAGGTACATATTGGATTGGAACGTATGGTTCCGGTTTATTTCGTATTAAGAATGGTGAGGTACATGCCATAACGGTTCAAAATGGTCTTTTTGATAATGTGGTTTCGCATTTGAAGCAAGATGCTTTTGGTTACTTATGGTCAGGGTCGAATCGAGGTATCTTTCGCATGAATATCAACGAGCTAAATGCATTTTGCGACGGCACCTTAGATCGTATTTATACCGAATCCTTTGGAATTGGTGATGGAATGAAAACTGTAGAAACCAATGGAGGTTTTCAACCTAATGTGATTCAAGATAAAAATGGATTACTCTATTTCCCTACGGTTGCCGGAATAACGGTAATTAATCCGGCATCTATTCGAAGTGAGAAAACGAATCCACTGGTTTACATTGAAAAAATTCATATAGATAATTCCGATTCCAAACTTAATGAATCCATCGTATTGCCTTTTAATCACTCCTATTTAGAAATAGACTATACGGCATTAAATTTTCGAGAACCTGATAAGCTTAACTTTAGTTATCGGTTGGAAGGCATCACTTCCGACTGGTTGGATGCAGGAAAACAACGTTCAGTAATATTCACTCAATTACCACCGGGTGAATATACGTTTCAAGTAACAGCTAACACGGGAAACACCCGATTAAATCCTAACGTTGCTAGTTTAGGGATTGTAGTTATTCCACCCTTTTGGGATACGCCCTGGTTTTATACGTTGGTAAGTATTCTGCTTTTTGGGATGGTCTATGGGAGTTTTTATGTTCGGGTACGATTACTTAAAAAAGAAAATGAACAACAAAAACGTTTTGCTGAACAGTTAATGGAATCGCAGGAATCCGAACGACGACGAATTGCTACTGAATTACATGATGGACTAGGGCAACAAATTTTGATTATCAAAAACAGAGCAGAATTAGCCGGTTTAGTGTATGATCATAAAGAACAGTTACTTCAGCAACTCGAAGAAATTAAACAAAGCGCTACAAGTTCTATTTCCGATGTTCGAAATATTGCACATAATTTACGTCCGGTTCATTTAGAACGATTTGGACTTACAGAAGCCTTAGAATATTTATGTGATGAAATTCTAAAAACTACCACCTTGGAATTTGGCTATCACATTGAACCGTTAGACGGTTTAATCCCAAAATCAAAAGAGATTAATTTTTATCGTGTTATACAAGAGGGCATTCAAAACATCATCAAACATGCTCATGCAACCGAAGCATCCTTATTTATTCGCAGAACACCTGAAGGAATTCGGGT
>CAZIQX010000026.1:19067-19885 GCA_964541325.1 uncultured Chitinophagales bacterium
TATCACTCCTGAAACGATGAAAGGAATTGGTTTTTTGGGGATGCATGAGCGCATTGAATTAATGAACGGCAAATTCGAGATAGACTCTACTCCGGGTAATGGAACAACGCTGCGAATTTTAATCCCTGTTAGTTATGCCTAAGTCACTGCAAAAAATTGTTATTGCTGACGACCACTCCTTAATTCGTAAAGGGCTAATCAGCCTCCTTGAATCACAATTAACCGTTACTATCTTTGAAGCAGATAATGGCAAGTCTGCACAAGAACTCATTGAGTCAGAACAACCGGAAATAGCTATTCTTGATGTAGAAATGCCGTTTATGTCGGGTGTTGATGTTGCCAAATGGATTCAGGATACAAACATCAGAACCAAAGTGATTTTTATAACGATGTATAAGGATGAGTCCATGTTCAACCGTGCCTTGGATTATGGAGTTCTTGGATATGTATTGAAAGAAAATACCGTATCCGAAATTTTAGACTGTTTACGTACCGTTCAATCCGGACAGTATTATATAAGTCCCGCTATTTCTAATTTGTTGATTGAGCGCAACTTAAAAAGTAAAGAGAAACAATTGGTTGATAATCCACTTGATTTACTGACACAAACCGAAACCGTTATCATGAAGCTATTGGCATCCATGAAAACAAGTCAGGAAATTGCAGATGAATTGCATATTAGTGTGCGTACGGTTCAAAATCACAGACAAAATATTTGCAACAAATTGGAGATTAGTGGCTCTCATGCGTTGCTAAAGTACTCACTAGAAATTGCTCATAAGTTGTAGGTTGATGGTTCAATTTGCTTAAATAATCGT
>CAZIQX010000026.1:19895-20880 GCA_964541325.1 uncultured Chitinophagales bacterium
CCACGAACGTAGATCATCCCCTTGCCGGTTTAACCAACAATGCGCAGATCATGCCCTACGCGATTTCTTGTCTCACTCACACCTTTACACTGGTGCTTAGTTTCGTTTTGGTTCCACGTTTGGCCTGTATGAAGGCATAATAATGGGTCTTTTCCTGTTTGATGAGCTTCAGTTCTTGTTGTTCTAGCGACGCTTGAACGAGATGTATCGCTAAGCTTTCCTCCTGGATTCCTATCACAAATACATGGGCATTCAGCAAGGGCTTCTCCGGTAGATTCCAGCGAAGTAGGTTATCTGTAACGCTCCACTGAGGTTGGTATAAAGAGCCCTCGGTGAGTATCAACTGTTCAAAATCGTAGCGTATGCCTTCTTCTGTTTGGCGTATTCCTGTTTGCTGAATGCGTTTTTTGAGCTGAGCAAATGAGCGCTGACCTTCTGTTTGGGTTTCCAGAAACCACCATCCATCAAAATACGCATACAGTTTGGAGGCCAAGGTGGAACTGAGGGCAAACGTTTGTTTGTACTGCTGCTGTTTGGGGGTGTTGGGGTATTTCACACGGCTGGGGGCCGTACGCAGGTATTGCTTGCCATTCATGACGTAGTAAATCAAGGGGCCGATTCGGCCGGAAAAGAGGTTGTTATTTTTTTTGCTTGATGCCATAGAACCGGTGTAAAAGGTGTATTGATCCGCTGTATTGCCTGACTATCTATATATCAGACATATATTGAAATATAGATAATATATAGTTGATATATAGTAAGTAGCTAGAAATACAGGACAAACAGCGGATGAATAGCGGAGAAGCACGCAATGACTAACACAACATTGTCATGGTGGCGAAAGCCGCCATCTGGGAACTACCTTGGGATGCCGAATATAGCTATACGTTGTTATTCTACGTTTCAAGCCAGTCCTAGATTGCGGGTCAAGCCCGCAATGACGTAACGGAACTACCTTACCCCTCCGCTGTCAGCTCCCTGTATC
>CAZIQX010000027.1:0-2576 GCA_964541325.1 uncultured Chitinophagales bacterium
TTTCCTTCACCTTCATTAAATTGATAATAAAGAGCTAAGGCGTAGGTCGGACCTGAATACGGACGATACATGAATGATCGAATTTCAGATTGTGTACGAACAGTGCTCCATACTCTGAATTCATCCATAGTACCATTAAATGACTTGTTACCGTTATAGTCAGAGCCTACATAAATATAATTACCATAATCCTGGTCTTCACGAATGTCCACTATAGCTTCTGAGTCTTCAAGTTCACCATTTACATATAGCTTTAATTGTCCATCGGACTCAGCTGTAAAGGCGATATGATACCATTCACCTATTTGGGCAACTGTAGTTCCTGTCGCAGTTACCAGTCCATCGCCGGAAAAATTTTGGGTGTGGAATGCATAGAATTGGTTGGACGAGTTTATACCCAATCCAATTTCTTCATCATAAACTTCAACAAAGACCTGATCTTGATTTAACAAGTTAGGTTTTACCCACATTTCCATGGTTAGATGATTGTTGAAAACAGCAATTTCATCATCAGAAGTAGCTACCTCAAAATATTGCTCTTTGGCGTTACCACCATCAAATTCTGCTGCAAGGCCTGCATTTGTATCATATTCATATGAAACAGGACTTGGTGTAGAACCAACACCGCGAGTATATGAGAATCCACCGCCGTTACTTCCATTAGTCCATTGATGTAATCGTATATCCACATACATATCAGGATTTATGATATGAAGTACTAGATTTACTTCGTCTGGGCCATCGTCGATATCACTTAAGCTTCCCCATTGACCAACCGCACTTTTGAAATCGGTGAAAGTGAGTGAACCAATATTATCAGTAGTACCATAAGCCCATTCAATTCCACCCTGATCTGTAGCATTAAAGAAACTACGATTATAGGCATTATATAATCCATCGTTATCGTTTCTAGTTAACCAAACACCATCAATAATTCTATCCTGATTCGCTTCCAATCCTGGATTAGCAAAATTGGCTTTAGTAAATGTTAACGAATCAGTTGACTTATTCCAGATTGTAGGTGGTGCAAGGGTAGTGAAATTAAAGGTAGGTGCACCAGTTAAAAAGAATTTTTCTGCACCGGGCACACCATTTAATTCAAAAATTTGAACATGATAGGTTGTTTCACTTGACAAGCCTGAAATGGTAGTAGAATTACCTGTCCCACCAAATACAGCGAAGTTTCCTGTTCCAATTTCAGTACCTGAACCAAACGTTGGATTTGGATTGATTCCACTATTATCTGAAGGTGTGGCATCAACAGCAGACCCTTCTTTAACTACAACTAAACGTCTTGCTCCATCACCATTTGTCCAGTTAATAGTTGCATTTGAGAAAGTTACAGTTGATAAACTTATGCTACTTGCGGCGGTTGTTGGAGCTGTAGTACTTCCTGCTTCGTTTAAGAAAAATCCGATACCGTACTTTGAAGTACCATCATACCAACCAATTCCACTTGCTAAGTCTTTATCACCATCGCCATCAATATCTAGGAAGGTATATCCCCATCTATTAAGACCAGAATAATAAGGATTAGCAGTTGGTAATTGGAACGTTACTTGGTTACCAAAAGCACCATTTGAATTATAGGCCATTAAGAGATAATTCCCATTTTCGGCGTTATCATCATAAGCCCAAATAGCAAGGTCTAAGTCACCATCGCCATCGTAGTCTAATGATTGCACGCTTTGAGTTTCAAGAGGGGATGTGCTATATGCTATTGCTGATGAAAAGGTGCCATTTTGATTGTTCAGTAAAATATCAAAGCCAAATCCACCAACTGCAACAATGTCTAGATAGTTATCATTGTTTACATCAACTAATTTAACTTCTCTATAAAATGCGCCATTAATTGAATAATTTAATGAGTATTGTGTTGCACTCGCAAAAGAACCTGTACCATTGTTTTTAACAACTGAGAGGCCAGTTTCAGTATCTCGTACCACAACATCAATATCGCCATCATTATCCACATCACCTGAAGTGAATTGAGAAGCAGAGAAGCCGGCATTTGCATTACCACTTTGTAAAGAGAACGTGAAATCGCCATTACCATAACGAATATTCACAAATGAGTTTAAAGAAGTATAACCGAGATCGAGATTTCCATCACCGTTAAAGTCTGCATATTCAATCGAATAACCTTGGTTAGTAGCTTGTGTGCCAGCACTAGTGTATGTCCCGTTTCCATCATTTTCAAAAAATGCGGTATAAGGACCTGAAGCTTGCCCCAATGATCCCAATGCTAGGTCTAAATCACCATCACTATCAACGTCTAATGCATCAATAGTTTGAAAACTATTAGCATGTGTTACTTGTGAGAAATAGGAAAAAGATCCTGCACTATTCTTATACACTTGGATAAGGTAATCCGGATAAACATAGGACATAGTAACAATGTCATCATCTCCATCATTATCCACGTCGAAACTAATTAATCTATTATGATTAGCCGTTGTTTCAAGTGAATCTCTGTATGATAAATTTCCATCACCATCTGTTGGTGTTTGAAATGAAAAGATATAAGGAGAGGCTAATGTTGCACCTGATGTAGCTTCAATTCCCTGAGACAGAGT
>CAZIQX010000027.1:2586-7291 GCA_964541325.1 uncultured Chitinophagales bacterium
CCAGTTACTAGCATCGTTGTATTATCAATGCTTGACGTATTCATTGAGGTGTTAAATGTTACCATAATATCAGAATCAACAGCAGCATTGTGTGAATTTGCAGTCGGAGAAGTCGTAGAAACTGCAACATACTCTACACTTCTGAATACATCGAATCCATAATAGCCAAGTGTGATAATATCTTGGTCTCCATCGCCATCCATATCGGCAATAGCAGAGCCATTCACAGATGATGTGGTGATTTCTGTAAGATTATTAAATAATCCAGAGCCATTTGAATTTTCTAGAGTATAGGCTCCAGATATAATATCTAAGTCATTATCCTTATCAAACTCAGTTACAAATAAATTTTAATATAATTCACTGGTAAGAGAAGTATTTGTAGATGAACCTAAATTACCACTACCATTATTAGAAAATATCATCAATTGACCATCACCTGTTGCAATTACATCGATATCACCATCAGAGTCAATGTCACCTGTTGTAACTCCATAAACACCGTTCGATGTAATATTATATCCAACAGCAGCTGCAAATGAGCCATTACCGTTATTGATGAAAACCGACATAAAGTCACCAGCGGTTATGCTTGGAGCAGGGTTTTTTAAAGCACGATAAGCAGCCATTTTTTTAGCGCCCATGCTTTCTTTGTCGCCATATGCACTAAATTCTTCACCGCCGCCGCCGCCGCCCATATCAGGATATGTGGATGTAACGATGTCTAAATATCCATCGCCATTTAAGTCAGCAAATGCCGACCCGTAATAGAAACCGTCTGCACTCAATCCTGTTGTTATAGCTGATTGTTTGGTAAATGTTCCGTCTTGATCATTCAAGAGAATAAACATATTACCAGAACCCTTGTCTAGACCAACAATATCAGCATAACCGTCGTTGTTTAAATCAGATACACTCAAAGCTTTAAACTCATCGGTGCCACCTAAAGCATAATTGGTTAAACCAAATAAATTACCAGAACCATCATTAAATGCAACGGCTACAAAACTTTCATTAGCAACCATATAATCAAACGTTGAAACAGCTACGTCTAAATCGCCGTCACCATCAAAGTCAGATACAACAACTTCAGATGAATACACACCCACTTCTAGCGAATCTAATAAGGTTAAATTTCCGCTACCATCGTTAGCTATAATAGCTACAACACTTTTATCATTACTGCTGTAATAAAAACTATAAACCATATCTACATCGCCATCGCCATCCATATCAGCTGCAACAGGAACACCTGTAACTTGTGTAGTTTGGTAATCTATACGTGAAGATGCAAGTGGCATACTAAAAAAGTCATCGGCTGTGGCTGAAACTTTAAAGTTGTACAGTTCCGATGATGTAAGAGTAACTCCAGTTGTGGCTGTTACATCGAGAGCCAATAACACTGAAATGGTTTCACCAGGTTTGAAATCCGAGGTTGGATTAAAGGTCATGGTGTAAGAACCGGCATTGTAGGATAAGGCTCCTGCAACTTCACCTGTAAGCGAACCCCAAATGGTTAAATCAGCGCTAGTAAACGTTGCATCATTAATTGGTTGATTAAATGCAAAATCAAGATTACTTGATAATCCAGTAGTACCAACACTATTTGCTATTGGCGAAACAGAAAATAACTCAAGAGGTAACTCGGCAATTAGCACAGAAATATTATCACTGTTTTCATTTGCTGTTGCTATATCAACATTGCCATCTCTATCAAAATCTGATACAACTAATCCAAAAGGACCATCACCAGTTGTGAATGAATCTGCTAAAGTAAATACAGCAGAACCGTTGTTTGTAAATAGAACAACTTCATCGTTGCTATAGCTTGTTACAAAAATATCTAGATCGCCGTCACCGTCGTAGTCAGCAGCTGTGATTGATTTTGGTACAGTTGAAGCACCCATACTGTAATTTACTTTAGCAGCAAAAGTAGCCGATCCACTATTAGCGTAAAATGAAATTGAACCTGAACCAAAATTTGTGTTTGCAGTTACAGCGTCAATATCGCCATCGCCATCAAAATCGCCAATTACAACATCAATAGGTTGATTAGCCGAAGAAGTTGTTACACTTGATGGATTATTATTTATAAATCTTGTGATTACAATATTCGAAGAGCCTACATAAACTAAGTCCAAATCGCCATCCGCATCCATATCGGCAGAAAGCGCTTTAGATGTAGTGGAATCGTAACCCCATTCACTCGAATTGTTAAATGTGCCAGATCCTTCATTCTCTTGAGATTTCAGCTGACCAGAAGTGGTATATAACAGATCTAAATCTCCATCCAAATCGATATCTACAAGAGCAACATTTGTTGGAGCAGGTAAAGCATTATTATATGTGGTAGTTAATGTCGCTTTTGCATTTAATGTACCATCACCATTACCTATGAAAATGGCAATAATAGTTTCATTAGCAATAGAAACAATATCTATATCGCCATCACCATTAACATCACCAGCTGCTAATCCAACAGGATTTGAACCTGATGCATATGTAGTTCCTGTACCGAAAGTTCCATCACCATCATTTAGAAATACTTCAATATTTGAAGCATTGTAATTAGCAACAATTATATCAGGATAGCCATCTGCATTTAAATCTGCTTGAATGATTGCTTGAGCTTGATCACCAGATGTATAGTCTACTTTAGATGCAAATGCGCCAGCTGTATTGTCGGTTGCAACTTTAAAAGATGAAGTAAAACCCGCAGCGAGGGGAGTGCCTACGGTATTTTCTACTCCATCGGTTACCATTAACGTAATGGTTTCACCTGCAACAAAGTCTGAGGTTGGATTAAATGTTGCGGTATTAGAACCACCATCATACGAAAAAGCGCCAGCAATTAAGCCAGAAATTGATCCTGTAACAGATACTGTTGAACTTGTAATAGTTGCAGAATTAACCGATTCATCGAATGTAAATGTAATATCCGAATCTACAGCAACATCAAGTGAACCATTAGATGGGGTTGAGGCTGTTACAAGTCCACCTTCGTAATTTTCAATAACTGAGAATGTACCGTCTTGGTTGGCAGTAACAATATCTAAGTCTCCGTCGCCATCCATATCAGCTAATTTAACATCATTAGCGTAAGTCGGAGCTAAGGAATATGTGTAAGACTCTGAGTGTGCCACATCTGATGAAGCTGATGATGTAGTTTCGATCTGGAACGACAAGGTTTGGCTCACATTGTTACCAACTACAGCGTCCAAATCATTGTCATTATCGAGATCACCAATCGCAATAGTTGCAGGTTCATCACCAACGGATTGGGTATTGAATGAACCAAATTCGATTCCACTTGGAGAATACCATGTAGTGGTATTATCCGAGCCTTGGTTGACCACCATTACGTCAGGACCTGATCCTGAAAAGCCTGCGAATTCTAAATCTACAGGAGTAGTTCCAACGTTATAACCAGCACCGGCCGATAAAACTCCATTACCATTGTTTTGGTAAAAACGAATTACATTATTTGTACCATCTGTAGTTACGATATCCATATCGTTATCTGAATCTACATCTGCAAAAGCTAAAGCACCCATATGACCAGTTGCGCCAAATCCCGTAACAGAGCTAAATGTGCCAGTTCCAGAGTTCAAAAAAACGTACAAGCTATCGTCATTTGTATTTGATTGAACAATATCCAGAAAACCATCTCCATTCATGTCAACCGCAACATGTTCACGTGCAGTTCGTTGTCCAGGAGTAGCATAATTAACTGCGTCTGCAAATGTTCCATTACCGTTATTTTTATAAATTTGGAGACTGCTTGAATTATTTGCACCAGCAACAGCAACAAGAATGTCAACATCTCCATCATTATCAAGGTCAGCTGCATCTACATCAAATGGTCCGAAAAGGGCGGTTTTTACAGTTCCACTACCAAATCCTCCATTTCCATCATTCAAATAAATGGTAATTTTATCTTGATTTGGTGTTAATGCCACAATATCAAGGCTTCCATTATTATCAAAATCTGCAATAGCAACTTCATCCGTATAAAAACCAGAGTGGACTGTTTCGGTACGTGCAGCAGCCCAACCTCCATCTGACGCTGTAGTTCGCTTTCTATAGTTGAACACAAATGATTCGGACATAGCAATGTTAGATGCATTTTGCACACCTATTGTTACAGTAACCGTAATCACCTCATTTGGAAAAATGGTAGAATCAGGAGTGAATGTAAATGTATTCGTACTTTGTGAAAAGCTCCCGCTATATAAACCTCTGAAAGATCCATGAACCAAAATATTGGTAGTATTTATCGACGAAGCATTCATAGCTTCACTAAAAGTAATCGAGAATCCAGCATTGGCTGTATTGCCATGCTTTGAAGGATTTGTACCCGTTATCGTTGGTTGCGCCCAAGCGTTGCTTAGGCCGAACACCAAAAATAGAACTAGTTGTAGTGTGTATTTCATATGTGTCTTTAGTTGTTGGTAAGTGATTGTATAATCGGGCGGAGGTCCGCTATGCGGTCTTTGCACACAAATCCCTTAGCATTCAGGGTTGTCGCTTTTTGTCGAAAAAAGTTGGAGTCGTGACTTGTTACAATTACAAAACACGCTTTTTCATCTAGTTTGTAAATTTCTTCAATTGCTTCAAAACCATTCATTTCCCCCAATTCAATGTCCATAAGAATAATATCCGGGCGATAGGAGGCAAACTCAGTTACCGCTAATTCTCCTGTTTC
>CAZIQX010000027.1:7301-11633 GCA_964541325.1 uncultured Chitinophagales bacterium
TGTTTCACATTCCATAATCTCAACAGGTTCCGCGCATTGCATCGTAATCATATGGATTAGCATTCGGCGCATGTCGGCGTGGTCGTCCACAATCATCAATTTTATCACAGATATTAACAGTTACAGTTTTATAAGAACCTATTATGAGTCTTGATGGAAGTATCTGTAAATCCAAATCGGAGTACAATGAGCAGGCCTACTCAATTTTAATGAGTAAGTATGCTTATTTATGATGCTAGGGTCTTAATATGGATTTGTTCGATGGAGATATGTTTAACAGGTATTTATGCTGTTTATGGGATGTATAAGATTAACTAATTACGTTAGCGTGTTATAATGTTTTTTGGCTTTGCGGTTTTGGACTTTCCCTGAATTGCATTCCGGGGTGCGCTACAGGGGGAGGACTAACAGCCCGCGAAGGCTTTCGGGGCTGTTAGTCCTGTATGTGAGCGTGAAAACGTGTAGAAGTGGTGCAACCCTCACTTAAACGACTCACAGTCAACAAAATGACTGTGAGTCGAAGGTACGCTTTCGCTAGCCAAGCTCCCAAGGTAGTTCACAGATGCCGTTTTGCATCGGTATATCGAGAACCGGAGATCAAAATTCAAAATTCAAAATTCAAAATTCGAAATCCGAAATCCGAAATCCGAAATCTAACTCCCTACTTTCCTTCGTTCATGCGTTTAATACGGTATTGCTCACGAATCCAACGAACCCAACGTGCACTTTTCTTTTGATGCTCTTCATACGTTATTGAAAAATCGTGTTTGCCTTCCGGCGTTGCCACCATATACATAAACCGATGCTGAACCGGTTCTAACACAGCCTGAACAGATTTTAAGTCAGGGTTGGTTATGGGTCCCGGGGGTAATCCTCGAAATTTGTAGGTATTGTAAGGATGATCTAATTGATAATCTGCATAGGTTAAACGTCGGCGCTCACCCAATGCAAAGTTCACGGTAGGGTCAGCTTGAAGTGGCCATTTTCTTCGTAGTCGATTGAGATATAAACCAGCAATCATCGGTTTTTCTTCATCATTTCCAGCCTCCCATTGCACAATAGAAGCGAGTGTGATTACCTCATTGGGGCTCAAATCAAGAGGAATCTGACCTTCCTTGGATTCAATGGTTCTCATAATCAAGGCTTGGGTTTCCTGAAGAACTTGTTTGGGTGAATAGGTCCAAAACATGGAATACGTCTCAGGTGTTACATGCCCAATGAGTGATTTTTTGGTAAGTCCCAAATCAAGTAAGGCTAATGAATCTTGTGCAAATCGAATAAAATCTTCTTTTGAAAATCGAAACTGAGCAGCTAAAGATTCGGTGAGTCGTTCAAGGGTTTGTCCGGGTAAAATGGTTACACGAATCGGGTCTTGGTGACCTAATCCCATCTTAGAAATCATATCACCCACCTTATACTGACCGCGTTTAATGAGGTAATGACCTGCTTGGACCGTTTTAAAACCTTCGAGACCTGCCGACCACACAAAAGCTCGCTCATCACGAATCAAATCCAGGTCTTTAAGTTGCGTTGCAAATGATTTCATGCTCTTTTTTTCAGGGATGAAAACAGAAATATCCGACTTTGCCTGTACTGCAAAGCTATTTTCAAGCCGTAACCAACGAGTTGAACTCACAATTAAGCAAGAAATCACAAAAAGTGAGCAAAAAACAAGCGTTTCGCTTTTGTTCAAAGGCCAATATGACTTAATTTCCATCTGCATTCGTTTGCTTTCGGGAAACTAAAATAAACGATTTTTTTGCATTACGCTTATACTACATGGCATTTTTAAACAGCAGCATACTTACACTCATTGCCGACTCTGATTTCGAATGGGAACTCAGTGGTTTTGATTGTGACACTCTATACCAAACCTTAGTTCTACAAAAACAAGCAGTTCCATTGGCAGGGAAAGCTCCGGTTCAAGCCAAAACCAACTTGGGGTTTGGTCTGAAAAAAAAATCATTGGAAGTGGTTTCGGAAACCTCAACCAATCAGCAATTGGTTTTTGATTTGGAAACACAAGCCTTAGATGCGGAGTTGCTTAATCAGTTTAAACAAGCCCATAAAGAGCGACTCTTTCAGCAGCCTATCGTATTTGTGCTGGGTTTAGGTTCTGTTATGCTGCAAAAGCGCAAAAGACCTGTTTTTTGCGTTCCTGTTCACTTAGTTAACGACCCCAGTCAAGAACTTCCTTTTTTGGTACAATGGACCGAACATTTGCCCTTTATTCATGATGAAGTGAGTTCAGCCCTTATCGAATTAGATATTCAATTGCCTAGTATCCCTGATGTACTTTCTGATATTTCCTTAAAAAATATATTTCATGATTTAACCTATAAAACAGGGTCAGAATCGGGATTTCAGGTAACAGAAACGATACATATGTATAAAGTTCATCAACAATGTAAAAAAGCCGATTCGATACAAGCCCTTCGATTAAAGGAAGATGAACTCCGTTCGTACGATTCCTCTTTTACTCATACCCGAATCATGCATGTTGACACCTTAAAAACGGCTTATGCCTTGGTAAAACAGCCCATGGTAACATCGAGTACTTGCACTAATGAGGATCTAATCCCCGTTTTACACAGCCTATCTACTCATTTAAGTTTGGAAAAACCGGTTGTTCTTAGCTCAGAACGTATAGGATTACTCCGAAAAATGCATCGTGAATTACAGGATATTTCTGCGGTTTTACCACTGTATGAATGGCATGATCCGGAGCATTTTGTAGATGGAATGATTCAGTTTCTGGAACAAACGATTCATATCGATGCTGTTCAGGAGCCTAATTTTATTTCGGAAGAAATCATACAAAACATACACGATTATAGTTCTGCGCTTACCAGTCATCAAGAAGATGATTTAGGTTCACCGGCTGAAATCATGCATTATCTGATGAAAGCCCAGGTTAAAAGTACGTATCAACCTGAAGCATATGAAATTAGTGGATTGAGTTCAGGAGTCATGAATCAGCGGAAGCAGATTATCAAGCAGATTCTAAAATTTCAGCATTCCATGCAGTCTCATCCTGTTTGGGATAATGCCAATCCAAGTTTACCACATGATGAATTGGTGGAAGAATTACAAAAAGCTTCCCAAAAAATGATTCAAATTCATCGGCACATTGATGAATATCGAGGAAAAGCCCATGATTTATTAGGTTTAACCTTTCCGGAAGACCCTGACAAATTAGATGCGTTTATACACAAATTGAGTTTTATCGAGCAAATTCCGCAATTTGAACGCCATCAATTAGATCAAAACTGGCATCCCATACCGGAAATTATCCCCAAAGCTTTTGCTCAAATACATAAGGTGAAGCAAGAAATTGAGAAATTGAAGCCTTACTTTCATGTTGAAATTATCAATGAACCATTAGAACAACTCATTCCTGATCTGGAAGCCAAATCACACAGTCCCAAACGGTTTATAGATTGGAATTTTCGTCAACATGCCAAACGATTAATGGCTTATGCACGAGCCTCTAATCAAAAATTTGACCAATCGTATATTGCACATTTACGCGATGTAGTGAAAGTTCAAAAAGAAATATCCTTATTGAACGATTACGGAAAACAAGTGGCCAAATACTTTGGTTCCTATTGGCAAGGTTTGGAAACAGACGAACCTTTCCTTGCGGGACAAATGGTTTGGTTAGAAGCTTTTTCTAAATTAAAATTGGAGCATATTCACGAAAATATTGATCAATTAAAGCGATTAATTTTACGAAAAGATACCTCGAGGGCGGTTGCTACGATTAAAGATTTGCGTCACTATCTCATTGAAGCCAAACAAGTTGAGAAACATTTGGCGGAAATTATGGGCATGACACTCTACGATTTAAGACAATTGCTTGATGAGCCCGGTTTAGATATTAAAGTTTTCTTTGAAGATTTAATTGAACAATCAGGAAGCCTTAAACAACGTGCCATGATGCACCGTTTAAAAGAAAGTGACAATGCCAAACGTGTACAACGTTTTATTGACCACGCCATCCAATTAAATTTATCAGCCGATGAAGCCGCTGATCGGTACGAACATGCGATTATGGTGGGCTATTTGCAAAAATTGGAAGAAGAACGCTCCATCCTTAAACATTTAGAGATTAGCGATATCCGAAAAATGTTGGATTTGATTCAAGAACAATACACGCAGTTGTGTGAGTGGGGTATCTTTAAAAAAGTAGATCAGTTTAATCAATTGCGAAAACAAGCTTCAATCAAGAAAAAAATCAAAGAGCTTAACCATCAATTAAAGCAGCTCAAGGAAAGTCCGCGTGTGCCACATACACAGGCATTATTGCATCTTTCGAGAGAAATAATTCAA
>CAZIQX010000027.1:11643-20827 GCA_964541325.1 uncultured Chitinophagales bacterium
CAACATCTGCAACCTGTCATCTTAGCGGACCCCCTTCAACTCGATTTGCTGTCACGATGGTTTGATGCTCATGTACTAACCACGTTTGAATCAGCTGTTCCCACCGGATTTTCAAACTCATGGATTATGATGTTTGGTAAGGGGCGTGTGCGTCCGGCTGTTTTATCGGTAACAGAACTCACAAAAAATGATTTTTCTAAAGGTGATATTGCAACAGAACGTATTATTGCACAATTTGAAAAAGCCGGAAAACAAGAAATCGTATGGGTTTGTGAAAGTGAAAAAGCCGAACAAACATTTTGGCACAAAGTAACCCACAGTGCCGTTGATTTTAATTCTTGGACAAAATCACTCAACGACGGATTAATTCAGTGTATCACTGTTCAAGAATCAGACTTAGAACAACTTACACTCCCTTATGTTGACGGTGTAATTGCCGATTTCAGTTATGTTGACCCTAAAACTAATCCGTTTGCTTTAAAAAAATCGAGCCCTAAAATGCTGATTGATTCAGCCAAACGTATTGCTCAATTGGGGTATTCCATTACTGTTTGCGTGCCACCTTCACCTGTTTCTGATGACAACAAGAAAAAGGTTTCTGCACTTCAAGATGAATTGGATTGGAGACCAATACCGGATAGTATTTTAGCAAAACAAATAGAAAAAGCAACCTTTTTAAAGGAACATCCAATAACAGGAGAAATCACAACGGAAATGCAAGGTTTTATTCGCTGTTCTGATGGACGAATTGGCCGAATTTGGTCAGATGCGGATTCTACTCTATTTGAAGCGTTTCATGATAGTTTGTGTGAAGACGGAAGCATTTATAATCCCGTTAGAAAAGTATTTAAAAAAGCCGATTCCTTATTGTTGGATTGTTTGAATTTTATCAAAAATGAACCGGTTGTTAGACCCAAAGAGAAGAAGAAAAAAACGACAACAATACAAGAAGACACCCCTACTCAAACGGTTTCGGTTCAATCAAGCAAACCCGTAGAAGAAAAACAATCCACCACTACGATTTCAGTGAGAGATCCCTTTTTACTTCCGGATATACCGGTTGAATTTACGTTTAATCAGGTAAATACGCCTTCAAAAGCTGTAAAACCCAAGTTAAACAAACTTCCAAGGATTAAATCATTTGTGCCCTATGACGTACATACCGTTGGTGAACCGGATCAGTTTTTTACTGTAACAGCCCGTTCCTTAAAGAAAGTAATCCTTGAAATTGTTCAAACTGAATCGCCTGTTCATTGGCATCGGTTAACCCGGTTATTAATTTCAGCCTGGCAAATTGAACGATTAAATGAAAATGCACTTACTATAACAAAACGACTTTTAATAGAACTGGCCGAGCAAGGTGAAATTGGCGTAAAAGATGGAGTGATTTACGATAACCCCGATTTTAAATTTACGATTCGTTCCCGCTCAGAAATTCAAGACTTTAACGCTGAAGAAATCCCATTAGTTGAATTAGAGATGGCGCTGTTTTTGGTTTTAGACCAATATCACCCGCTAAAAATGGACGATTTAATAAAAGCTGCAGCTTATTTACTGGGATTTAAAGAATTGAGTCAACCGATGGAAACCGTGTTAAAACGAGCGCTCATCAAAATGGGAAAGGAAGATGTTGTATGCGTAAGTGAAGGCGGATTTCAGTTAACTAGACCTATTTTGTTGTGATGCAAACGTTTGTCGCCTTTTTGAGGGGCATCAATGTGGGCGGGCATCATAAAGTGCCCATGAAAGAACTTAAAACTCTACTCCAACAGCACGGTTTTACTGATGTTCAAACCTTGCTTAATTCCGGAAATGTGATCTTTTCAACTACGATGAATGCGATTTCGGAAATTGAATCTAGCTTGGAGAACATCTTAGAAAATGAGTTTGGGTTCCCCATCCCAGCTGTAGTCCGTTCATCCTATGACCTAAAAAATCTATTAGCAGAGGAACCTTTTTCAGGAATACGGCTCACCCCTGACGTAAGATTTTATGTGAGTTTCCTAAAAGACGAACCACGGATATCATTGACATTGCCTTGGATTTCCGATGATACATCCTATCAAATAATCTCCATTAAGAACAAAATGATAGTTAGTTATTTGGACTTGAGCAAAGGAAAGACAGTGAAAGGCATGGATTCGTTAGAGAAACTATTCGGCAAAAACCTAACCACTCGCAATTGGAATACCATTGAAAAAATAGGGTTGATGATATAATCATCTACCCTTTTAAAGCGCGAACAAATTCCAGGGTTTTCTCTTTCCAATCCGGATTAGGATAATGCGAACGAATGGTTTCGATTAAAGCAGAACCAACAATAAAGCCATCAACATCACCGGCAATTTGTTGAGCATCTTCGTGTGATTTTATTCCAAAACCAATCATAATCGGATTTTTGGTCACGTTTGCTTTAACCCGATCTTTAAAACGCGCCACTGATTGCGCCACTTCTTCCCCACTTCGAGCACCTGTAACTCCTGTAACAGAAACACAATACACAAATCCATGTGACTCATTATCAACCCGGCGCATGCGGTCGTCTTTAGAATTTGGAGCTACCAAATAAATAAGATCCAATCCATTTTTTTGAGCTTCAGCTTTTAAATCCGTGGACTCTTCAATGGGAACATCCGGAATAATGAGGGCATCAGCACCTGATTTGCCTGCTTTTTCACAGAATTTTTCTAAGCCGTAATATAAAATGGGATTGATATAGCCCATTAACACAATCGGGATTTCCGATGATTTTCGAATTTCTGTTACCATTTCAAAGATACTATCAAGGGTAACTCCATTGTTAATAGCCACATCGCTTGCATATTGTATGGTAGGCCCATCAGCTAAAGGATCACTAAAAGGCATTCCCAACTCGATGATATCCGCCCCGGCTTGTTGCATGTGAAGCACTAAATCTACGGTTGATTCTTTTTCGGGATATCCAGCTGTGATGTATAGGCTCATTACGGAACCGTTTTTCTTGCCTGTAAATACGTTTTTGAGTCTGCTCATTATTTGAAAAGGTATTAGGTGTAAGGTATTAGGTGTAAGGAAAAGTTATAAAGGTTTAGAGGTATAAAGGTTTAAAGTTGGAGTAAGGAGTAAGGAGTAAGGAGTAAAATTTCGAAATTCGAAATTCGAAATTCGATACCGAGCGTAGCGAATGTACCACGCAGTGCAATCCGAAATTCCATCATTCACCAAAAATTTCTTTTGAGATGGTTCCCATGTCTTTATCTCCTCTACCTGAACAATTCACTACTACTACTTCGTCTTTGGTAGTTGTTGGCATTAACTCTTCGAGATACGCAATAGCATGAGCTGTTTCCAACGCAGGGATGATTCCTTCGAGTTTAGAACTAAGCTTCACTCCTTGGAGTGCTTGTTCATCCGTTACCGGATAATACTGTACTCGTTTGGTATCAAATAAATGGGCGTGTTCAGGCCCTATTCCGGGATAATCTAAACCTGCTGAAACGGAATGCGCTAATTGTATTTGTCCGGTTAAGGTTTGCAACAAATAACTTTTTGCCCCATGAAGCACACCAACTGAACCTTTCGTTAGCGTTGCAGCAGTCATGTTTGTTTTTGCACCATGGCCTGCAGCTTCAAGACCAATTAAAGTAACAGCATCGTTAATAAACGGGTAAAAAATGCCCATTGCATTTGAACCACCACCCACACAGGCAAGAACGTAATCAGGTAAACGTCCCTCTTTTTCCTGTAATTGACGCTTGGTTTCTTCCCCAATGATCTGATGAAAATCACGAACCATCATCGGATATGGATGTGGCCCAACTACCGAACCAATTATGTAGAAGGTGTCGTCCACGTTGGTAACCCAATCACGAATGGCTTCGTTGGTAGCATCTTTTAAGGTTTTGGAACCGGAATGCACCGGACGCACTTCTGCACCTAATAAACGCATACGATCTACATTCAATTTTTGACGAACCGTATCTTCTGCACCCATGTAAACGACACATTCTAAACCGAATTTCGCACAAACGGTTGCCGTGGCTACACCGTGTTGACCTGCCCCTGTTTCGGCAATGATACGCTTTTTACCCATTCGCTTGGCTAACAGGATTTGTCCGATGGTGTTATTGATTTTATGTGCGCCGGTATGACACAGGTCTTCACGCTTGAAATAGATTTTGGCTTTTCCATAGTGTTCAGTGAGGCGGTCACAATACGTTAAAGGAGTTGGTCGGCCAACATATTCTTGCAATAAACTTAGATATTCAGCTTTGAAAGAATCATCGTTACGGGCTTGTTCATAAGCTATTTCGAGTTCCTCAAGGGCAGGAATGAGAATTTCGGGAACAAATTTGCCACCGAATCGACCGAAATAACCTTCTTTGGTTGGGAAATTATACATAGAAAAAGTTGTAAAGGTTTAGAGGTTTAAAGGCGTTTTTAAAAGTTATAAAGGTTTAGAGTTGTAACGTTTTAAAGTTAGACATTGGACTTAAATCTTGATTTTTGGCATCTAGCAACATACATCTGACTTGTCATAAATTTCGAACTTTTCACTATTTTGGTTAATTCCTGCAATCTGTCATTCGATACTTAGTGTAGCGAAACAGAGTGCCTCAAAGCGACATCGCAGATGCCAGGTAGTGTTGCCAAAGGCAGCGCGAAGCGATACCGAAGACACTATGCAGCAAAATTCGACATTATTCATCGTCTTGAGTTTGCCAGATTTCTTGCATCACCTCAAAAAAATCAGCCATTTTATCGAAATCTTTAATTCCGGGTTCACTTTCTAGACTACTTGAGACATCGATTGCAAATGGTGCACATGATTTCACGACTTGCTTCACATTGTCTTTGTTGATTCCACCTGCTACAAAAAATGGAACTTCCGTATCTAGTTCGTTTAAAATACGGCAGTCAAATGCTTTACCAGTGCCGCCATAAGCCGAATCACTAAAGGTATCAAACAAGAAATAAGAAACACAGTTTTCGTAGGGTTTGATAAGTGCATTGATTTCCGATGAACTCATGCCCTCTTTAATACGAAACGCCTTTATTACCTCTTTTTCCATCAACTCACAATATTCGGGAGTTTCATCACCGTGAAGTTGCACATAATGAACACCTGCAATTAAGGCTACATTATTCACTTCGTCGATTGCTTCGTTTACAAAAACACCAACAGATTTGGGTCCTTCGAGCCATGAAATGATAGCACCGGCTTCTTCAGGTTTAATATATCGGGGTGATTGAGGATAAAATATAAATCCACAAAAATCGGCCATTGCCCCTGAAACATATCGTGCGTGTTCAAGCGTGGTTAATCCACATATTTTGACGCGTGTTTTGGGGTTTTCGTTTGAATCGAACATTTGAAAAAGGTATTAGGTGTTAGGTTTATGGTTTAAGAAAAGGTTTAAAGGTGTATTTCTAAAAAGGTTTAAAGGTGTAGAGGTGTAAAGGTTTAAAGTGGGTGTAAGGAGTAGGTTTTTGGGGTATTAAGGGGTCAGTAGTCAGTATTCAGGGGGCAGGGGTCGAATATGCTGCGCGGGCATCTTCACGGTCATCATTTATTACTTATTACTTATCATTTATCATATATCATTTATCATTTATCATTTATCTAAACGGTTTAAGGATTTCTTGTAAAGCGGCTCCCGGATCAGGTTGACGCATAAAATGCTCGCCAATCAAAGCTGCATGAATTCCTTCCGAGGCCAATAATTCTAAGTCCTGTGGTTTTGAAAGTCCACTTTCTGATACTGTTATGACTCCTTCAGGTGCTTGTTGTAACAATTTAATTCCTTGGTGCACATTCACTTCAAAGGTGTCGAGGTTGCGATTATTCAC
Source organism: uncultured Chitinophagales bacterium (assembly GCA_964541325.1). Lineage (GTDB taxonomy): Bacteria > Bacteroidota > Rhodothermia > Balneolales > M1805 > M1805. The sequence continues at coordinate 17,473 of CAZIQX010000027.1, forward strand.
ACCAAGAACTTTCACCCATTTGAAATCCAATTTATTAAAATCGGCTTCATCATAACATTCCACTAAACACTCCAGACCTATTTCTTGAGCACAATGAATGAGTTCTGTGATTTGTGTTGGCTCTAAAATGGTAGCAATCAATAAAATGGCATCGGCGCCAAAGGCTCGTGCTTCTTCAATCTGAAAGGGATCAACGATAAAATCCTTTCGGAGAACAGGTACTTCAGCTAGTTGAGAAACCAATTGCATGTATAACAAATCCCCCTGAAAAAAAGGCTTATCCGTTAACACTGAAAGGGCTGCCGCACCATGTTTCATGTACTGTTCCGCATGTTTTCTGGGATCGAAATCAGGGCGAATGAGTCCCTTCGAAGGAGATGCTTTTTTTATTTCTGCAATAACCTGAACCGTATGCTCTTTTTTCAGATTTGAGGAAAACGGTCGTCGTGTGCGTTCATATTCTTCCATTGACCTAAACGAAGAAACCGAAAACTTGAATTTTCTTTTTTGGATGTCTTCTTTAGTCTGCGTTACAATTTTTTCGAGTATTCCAGCCATTACTATTTTTGATTTTAGATGTATGATGAATGATTTTAATCAGCAATCATAGAACATACATCAGCCATTAAAAAACTTCGTTTGTTACGGTTTTAAATCGGTTAAGGGCATCGAGTGCTTTTCCCGAATAAATACTTTCTTTCGCCAGCTGTAAAGCATCCTGTAATGAACGTGTTTCATCGGATACTTGAATAGCATGAGCAGCATTTAACACGACTACATCTTCACGAATACCACTTGCTTTACCACTGATTACATCGAGTAAAATGCTTGCGTTGATTTGTTTATCACCACCTCGTAAGGCTGTGTCGTCCGTGTAAATCATCCCATAATCTTTTGGATTAAATTCTTTTTTTCCAGATAAATCAGTTTTAGAAACAACATAATAACTCGTTGCTGACAATACACTTAGCTCATCCAATCCTTGATGGGCATGAACCGTTACCGCACGTTCAACTTGTAGTGCATGTAAGATATCTGCCATTGTTTTTGCAGCATCTTTACTAAACGCACCTATCAATTGACGCTTAACCCCTGCCGGATTCAGCAATGGTCCTAACAAGTTGAAAAACGTACGCATTTTCATGGATTTTCTAACCGGTACAATGTTCTTCATAGCCGGATGAAAAAGTGGGGCAAACATAAAAGCCATTCCTGTTTTCTCGAAAACTTTTTCGGTTTGTGATGCATTCAGTTCTACTTTAACACCAAGTGCATCTAGCACATCCGCAGAGCCCGTTTGGGAAGAAACACTCCGGTTTCCGTGCTTAAGAACAGGAATTCCTGCACCTGCAACCACAAACATCGCAGCCGTTGAAATATTAAAGTAGCCTGAATGGTCACCTCCTGTACCACATAAGTCAATGGCTTTGTCGGTGTTAACCTGTACCTTAACAGCAGCTTCGCGCATCGTCTGCACCAAAGCGGTGAGTTCCTCAATCGTTTCCCCTTTGGCACGCATCCCAAATAAGAATGCACCGGCTTCAATATCGGTTACGGCACCTTCAATAATTTGCTGAAGGGCAAACGATGCTTCTTGCGCGGTTAAGTGTTCGCGTTCATCGCGTTTGTGTAAAATATGGGTGAATGTCATGCTGATGTTCCGTAGATCCAATTTTTAATGAGCTTAGGCCCTTCCACAGTTAAAATACTTTCCGGGTGAAATTGCATTCCCTCAATGGGTAAATGTTTGTGCCTTACACCCATAATGATGTTATCGGATGTCCATGCTGTAACCTCCAATTCATCCGGAATCGTTTCAGGGGCAATTACCAATGAATGATAACGAGTTGCGGTAAACTCTTGTGGTACATCAACAAATATTGATTTTCCATTGTGAAAAATCTGGGATGTTTTACCATGCATTAAACTTGGGGCGTGAACCACTTTTGCACCAAAAACATCCCCTATGGCTTGATGACCTAAGCAAACACCTAAAATCGGTGTGGTTTTGCCTAATTCGCGAATCACATCTTCAGTAACACCGGCGTCTTCCGGTCTTCCCGGTCCTGGTGAAAGTAAAATCTTCTCAGGTTGCAGCGTTTTGATGTCCTGAATGCTTAAATCATCATTGCGAATCACTCTGTAATCGCTTGTTTCAAGCGCAATAAGATGAACAAGATTGTAGGTAAAGGAATCGTAATTATCGATAATGAGAATCATATTAACCGGCGTAATGAGTTCTGATTAGTCCTAATGCTTCACGAATAGGTTGCATGACTTCTTCTGCTCGTTTTCTGGCTTTTTCGCCACCTTCTTTGAGCACATCCATCACAAAATCCTGGTTCTTTTCTAATTCGTGACGCTTTTCTCGAGCATCAGCAAAATAGTCGGTGATTAGGGTAAGTAGTTCTTTTTTTGCATGACCGTAGCCGTATCCCCCTTTGCGATAGGCATCAGCGATTTCTTCTCTTTTTTCATTAGATGCAAATAGTCTGATGAGCGCAAACACATTACAGGTATCGGGATTTTTGGGTTCTTCCAAAGGGGTTGGGTCAGTAACGATTTTCATCACTTTGTCTTTTAAAGCCTTACCCTCATCAAAAATCAGAATGGTATTCCCGTATGATTTTGACATTTTTCGTCCATCCACCCCGGGAACAATCGCAACGGATTCCACAATATGGGGCTCAGGAATTTTAAGCAGCTCTTTGTTATAGGTAAAGTTTAGTTTTTGAGCCAAATCACGCGAAAATTCAATGTTTTGTTTTTGGTCAGCACCAACCGGAACGATATCTGAATTATACATGAGAATATCGGCAGCTTGCAAAATCGGATAGGTAAACAAGCCGATGTTAGCGGCTAAGCCATTGGCTACCTTGTCTTTGTACGATACGCCCTTTTCCATTAACGAAACCGGACATAATGTGCCGAGAATCCAAGCTAATTCAGTGACTTGAGGTACATCGGATTGGGCAAAAAAGGTACATGTTGTGGGGTCGAGACCTAAAGCTAAATAATCGAGCACTACATCAATCGTATTTTGACGCAATTCTTCACCATTTTGGAGTGATGTCAGTGTGTGGTAATTCGCCATGAAATAGAATGCGTCGTAGCCTTCCTGCATGTCGATATGCTGACGCATGGCTCCGAAATAATTGCCTAAGTGTAATTTTCCGCTAGGTTGTATGCCTGAGAGTACGGTTTTCATTTTAAAAAGGTGTAAGGTGTTAGGTGTAAGGTTTTAGGAGAAGGTGTAAAGGTGTAAAGGTGTAAAGGTGTAAAGTATTCAGTAGTAAGGGGTTAGGTGTTAGCAAAAGTTATAAAGTTGTAGAGGTTTAAAGGTTTAGAGTGATTT
>CAZIQX010000028.1:0-10503 GCA_964541325.1 uncultured Chitinophagales bacterium
CTAGCTACATTGCTTAAGGTTCCCTGAAGAGCTAAACCAACCGCTAAACCTGCCGCACCAAGAACAGCAACAATACTTGTTGTTTGAACGCCAAATTGGTTTAATACTGCAAGTAGTGTAACAATCATAATTAGGATTTTAATTACGTTACCTACAACAGGCGCTAGAGTGTTATCTATATGTTGAAACTTAAGAATGGCTTTCTTTACCCGTTTACCAACCCATCCGGCTACAAAAAAACCAACGACAAATATGGCAATTGCTCCTACAAATTTTAATCCGTATTCAAGTAGCATCGGCGCTAATTTTTCTAATAAATCAAGTACTTCTTTTTCCATTTTAGCCTTTATTCTAGTTAACATTTAATGTTTTGCGTAATACCTCCTTAAACATAGATGAATCTATTGAGGCTTGCAAAGGTTGCGTTTAGGTGCATGCTACTTCTAATATTCACTAAGCTGTTTTTCACTTAAAAGGATGCAATTCACTGATTTATCACGGCAACTGACCAACCGCAGCCGTACTCAGGGTGTACCATTCTTCACGTGTTAACGTAACGGAAGCAGCCTGAACACTTTCTTGAATCCGTTCTGCTTTTGTTGAGCCGATAATAGGTTGAATCATTGCCGGATGACGCATTAACCAGGCTAAAGCTAGTACTTCGGTGGATACCCCTTTTTCTTTGGCCATTTGTTGTACAACAGCTACGAATGGACGTTTTGATTCCTCAATATGATCCAAAGCTTTGCTAAAAACTCCACCACCAACCGGGGCCCATGCTTGAACCAAAATGCCGTGTTTTTGGCAGTAGTTAAGCGTATCGTTGATGCTTGTGTACTCTGGTAAATTCACAAAAAAGCCGTCGGTTATCATTTTATGATGCCAAAGTGAAAGCTGTACTTGATTGATTACCAAACGCTCATCTGTCCAATCTTGTAGTAACTCAAACTGAGAAGCAGAACAATTGCTCAAACCAAAATAGCGCACTTTTCCATCTAAAAATAAATCATTACAAGCGCGAGCAAATTCTTCTTTTTCAACTAAAGCATCAGGTCGGTGAAAGAGAAGAATATCTAAATGGTCGGTTTTTAGACGCTTTAAACTTCGTTCAACACTTTGCATGATGTGCAAATAGGAAAAATCATACCGTTTAGGATCACCTTGATGCGGATCATTATCAAATCGAATGCCGCATTTACTTTGCAAAATGATTTTTTCGCGAATGGAAGAATGTTTCGACCAAATTCTTGAAAATACTTCTTCTGATTTACCAAACATGTAAATGTCGGCATGGTCGAATAGGTTGATGCCCTGCTCTATCGCCGTTTCAATCAAATATTCCGCTTTTTGGAAATCCTGTTCAGATAATGGAGATTGATCCCAGGCGTTCGCGAGATTCATACATCCGTAGCCAATTTGTGAAACAGAGAGGTCGGTGTGTTTAATTGGAAGCGATTTTAACAAATTCATACAACTTTGTCTTAAATATTTGCTTTAATGTATTGAGTAAATCCTAAATTTTCCATTCCTTTGGGGGTCAACTCTTAATTAGGAGGTAAAATAGTGATAATTGGAATTCCTAAAGAAACAAAAGCCCTAGAAAATCGGGTGGCACTGAGCCCGGAAAGTGTGGGCAAATTAGTAAAACGTCAGTGTGAAGTCATCATTGAAAGCAATGCTGGTTTAGCTTCCGGCTTCATCGACTCCATGTACACCCAAGCGGGCGCAACCGTTGTTTCCAAAGCGGATGAGGTTTTTGCAAAAGCAGAACTTCTGGCAATGGTACAAGCCCCAGACGATGATCAAATCAAGAAACTGAAAAAGGGTCAGGTTTTGATAGCTTTTTTGTGGGCGCTTCAGAACAAAGACCTCGTAGAAAAACTACAAGCTGCCGGCGTTACTGCTTTGGCTATGGACGCTGTTCCGCGAATCACTCGTGCTCAGAAAATGGATGCACTCTCTTCCATGAGTTCCATTGCCGGATACAAAGCTGTTTTATTGGCCGCCAATCACTTAGGAAAATATTTTCCCATGCTTATGACCGCAGCCGGAACTATACCACCTTCCAAGATTTTGATTTTAGGTGCCGGTGTAGCGGGTTTACAAGCAATTGCTACGGCGCGCCGATTGGGCGGCGTGGTTGAAGCGTTCGATGTGCGTCCGGCTGTTAAAGAACAAGTACAGTCGCTTGGTGCTACCTTCATTGATATCCCCTTAAAACCCGAAGATGCCGAAACAAAAGGTGGATATGCCAAAGAACAATCCGAAGAAAACAAGCAAATTACACGTCAGACACTTCATAATCATGTGAAGAAATCGGATGTGGTGATTACTACGGCTTTAGTTCCGGGGAAAAAAGCTCCGGTACTCATCACCAAAGAAATGGTGGAAGATATGGCTCCCGGATCGGTCATTATCGATTTAGCCGCTGAACAAGGTGGAAACTGTGAAGTTACCCAAGCCGGTAAAGTAATTAACCACAATGAGGTTCTGATTGATGGCCCCTTGAATGTGCCCTCGTCTATGGCATACCATGCCTCTTTGTTGTATTCACGCAACATGCTTGAGGTTATTTATCACATCCTCACCAAAGAAAATGCATTTCAGTTCGATTTTTCGGATGAAATCACTCAATACACAACAATCACTCATGCCGGCGAAACGGTAAGTCCGGTGCTCAAAAACGGCTTATAGGAGAATCTATGCTACACATGATCATGCCTTTATTCTTGATGAGCCCCGATGTGACCGCCGTGTCGCAAGCCGTGGGCTCCGACCCTGTAAAAGATTTGCTGGTTAACCTGTTTGTGTTTTTACTAGCCTGTTTTGTGGGTTTCGAAGTTATCTCAAAAGTTCCTAATACACTTCATACTCCGTTGATGTCGGGGTCGAATGCTATTTCGGGAATTACCTTAGTTGGTGCACTCATCGTTGCGGGACACACCCAGGGCGACCTTTCTGCTTGGTTAGGTTTTGCTGCCGTTGTGTTTGCAACCATTAACGTAATTGGTGGATTTATGGTAACCGACCGCATGTTGGAAATGTTCAAGAAAAAAGATGAAGGGAAGAAATAACCATGAATTTCATTGAAATTTCTGTTGAACTTAGTTATATGATAGCGGTTGCGCTTTTTGTAGTGGGATTAAAACGAATGACATCCCCTGCAACCGCACGTTCAGGTAATCAACTGGCTGCTTTGGCCATGTTTTTGGGAGTGGTTGTAACTCTACTCCATAAAGATATACTCCATTATGAAATGATTATTGCCGGCGTTGTAGTCGGTGGTTTGATTGGTGGTATTGCCGCTAAAAAAGTTGAAATGACCTCCATGCCTGAAATGGTTGCCCTTTTTAATGGGGTTGGTGGTGCATCATCCGTATTGGTTGCCTTAGGCGAGTTTTACCGCGCAGGTGGCGAATCTATGGCTATTGATGCCCTGATTACAGTAGGCTTATCCGTGTTAATTGGTGCAGTTACCTTTACCGGTTCGTTGATGGCTTTCGGAAAACTAAAAGGTCTTGTAACCGGAAATCCTGTTACGTTTCCAGGTCAAACGGCTTTAAATGCTGTGTTACTGATTGCATCGTTGGCTGCAACTGTTTACGTAGTTATTGAGCCATCAAATGATGTAGCGTTCTTGGCTGTGTTAGGTATTGCTTTAGTGCTGGGTGTGTTAGTCGTACTACCAATTGGTGGTGCTGATATGCCCGTTGTGATTTCGCTGCTGAACTCTTATTCAGGAGTGGCGGCTTCAGCGGCAGGTTTTGTAATTAACAATAAACTACTCATTGTTTCCGGTGCCTTAGTTGGTTCAGCGGGTTTAATCCTCACCGTAATTATGTGTAAAGCCATGAACCGTTCATTAACCAATGTGTTATTTGGCGCTTTTGGTGGCGATTCGGGAGCAGTTGATAATCGAAGTATTGATAAAACCTATCGTGAAATGACCACAGATGATGTAGCTATTCTGACCGCGTATGCACAACGAGTAGTGATTGTTCCCGGTTATGGCTTAGCCGTTGCGCAAGCTCAACACGTGGTTCGCGAGGTCGCTGACATTCTCGAAAGTAAAGGTGTTGATGTGCGATATGGTATTCACCCTGTTGCAGGACGTATGCCTGGTCACATGAACGTACTCTTAGCTGAGGCTAATATTCCATACAATTTGTTATACGATATGGATGATATCAATCCCGATTTTGAGAAAACGGATGTGGTACTCATTATTGGTGCAAACGACGTTGTTAACCCTGATGCCCGAGAAAATCCGGCTTCTCCGATTTACGGAATGCCTATTTTAAACGTGGATAAAGCCAAAGCTACGATTGTACTCAAACGTTCTATGAATCCCGGTTTTGCAGGAATTGATAACGTTCTGTTCTATAAACCAAATAACTATATGTTCTTTGGAGATGCGAAGAAATCACTACAGAATTTGGTTACTGCACTCAAAGAAGTATAAATTGAAGCTAAAAGCTAAAAGCTAAAAGTTGAAAGCAAGAAATTTTTGCTAAAGACTAAATCAGTAAGAAAATAAAAAAGCCCGGATGAAGATGTCATTCGGGCTTTTTTTTACATCAAATCTTCTTCGGTTAATACAAACAGGGGCTCAAGTGGATCTGCTTTTTTGCGAAGCATGGAGAGCATCAACACAAATGAAATCACGGAGGAAATCACTAACATAAGCGTAAAAGGCAACGTGGTAGTACTCGATTGCAACACATAAGCGCCGATTAACGGACCAATAGAACGTGCCATCGTGGTTACAAAAGCAATGATTCCGTTCACTCCGCCTAATCCCAAATATCCAAATTCTTGTTGAGTGAGAACCGCTCGAAGCGGAGTGATAGCGCCCAACGAAAAGCCGAAAATAACAGCAAAGGTAGTAACGGCAATTATTGAACCGGTAATCATGGAGATGATGAGAGCGGTTAATTGTAATCCCACTAAAAGCGAAAAGGCATGATATCCGGTGCTAAATTTGTGCATCTGCGTAACAAATAAACGTGCCGGAAGCGACATGAATCCTATCAAACCTAAAATAAAAGCGCCAAACTGCTGGGTCTGACCCGCCTTTGTGAGCCAAACAACGCCAATCACTAAAATGGTTGCGGTAGAAAACGTGTTAAAGAAAATCCCCGTTAGAAAACGAAGCACATCACCTTGAAATATCCATCCAAATGAAGGCTTTTCTTTTTTCTTTTCCACTTTTGAAAATGATGTGTGTGTTGCAATAAAATTCGATGGCGCTACCAAAACAAGCATCAAAACGGCATAAAACCAAATCACTTGTTGATAGCCAAATTGACGTACCATAAACTCGCCAAAGGGAGCAAAAACAACACCTGAAACACCGGCTACCATAGTCAAAAAAGCGTAGGATTTGTCGTGGCGAAGTGGCAGTTGAGAAACGAGTTTGAGTGCCGGTTCATACAAAATTAAACTCATAGAAACCCCGATTAAGAGCCAAATCGTATAATATTGCCACACTTCCGTAACGAGGGGAATCAATGCTAATAGCAAGGGCGCCAATAAGGTACCAACACGGATAATGGGTTTGGGTCCAATTCTATCCAACAAAAAACCAATGGGCACAGAAAGAATCCCGGTAACCAACAATGCGGATGAAAACCCACCTGAAACAATAGCTTCACTCCATCCATGCGCCTCTTGAAAAGGGATAATCATTACAGAAAACGAATAATAGAGTATCCCCCAAGTTAAAAACTGATTCAGGGAAACAAGGAGAAGGGTAATTTTGGGTTTTTGCATGATGCCCAAAGATACGAGACCTAAATCAATTCATGCTTTAAAGCTAGAAAAGAGATGCCATAAATCACGATAATTGATTACATTGTTGGTATGAAAAAGCTAGAATTTACATCCGAAATAATAGATAAAGCGCTCCAAGTGCCTGATGAAATCTTATTTAGCTTAGGTAAGCAAAAAAAAGATATCAAGGTGATTATCTTAGTGGATTCAAAAGATGAAGAAGAAGCAGGGTTTCAACAGCTGTCAGTTAAAGCTTTTTTTGATGGATATGATGAAGAGGATGCTATTTACGATGAGGAATAAACGTGTTAGAATTTGGTGATGTAGTTTTACTCCAATTTCCTTTTACAAATCAAGAGAAAACAAAAAAAAGACCTGCTTTGGTAATTTGTGATTCAAATGAAGATGTAATTGTTGCACGTATTACATCCAAAGAACATCAAGATATGTGGGATTTAATACTTCTAGATTGGCAAAAAAGTGGTCTTAAATTGTCATCAACTATACGTTTTCACAAAATAGCCACACTCTCTCATTCATTAATTGACAAAAAAATGGGACGATTAAGCGAGCTAGATATGAAAAATTCCAAGCAATTAATCCAACGGTTTGTCGAAAATATTTAGCCTTTGCTCAGCTCTAATAAAAACTTATCTAATTTCAGTAATTCTTCGGGAATAGGGGCTTTCATGGAAATAATCTTTCCCGTCTTCGGATGTTTTACATCCAGGCGCTGCGCATGTAATGCGGGTCGGTCAAGCAATGAATCGGGTTTTTCCACATATTGACGCTCGCCGATTACCGGGTGACCAATTTCATTAAATTGTGCTCTAATCTGATTTTTTAAACCCGTATCAAGCATCACCTGTAAATGAGTGGCATTTTTATAGCGGTTGAACACTTTGTAGGTAAGTCGTGCCATTGAACCGCCTTCTTCTTTAGTTGCCGGCACATTTCTGAACTTTTCTTTGATGAGTTTAAAATGATGAATAAGTTCTCCATCATCTTCTTTTACCACACCGTGTACCCAACAGTGATACACTCTAACCGGTTCATGAGCTAAAAAATGGCGCACCATAGAACGATAGGCAAAACGGTTTTTTGCAAATAAAACTACACCGGTTGTGTAACGGTCGATGCGGTGAACGGCTTTAATCTGACCTTCGTCCTCCCGTTTAGCTTCGTTTAAAATGTATTCTGCCGAAACAGCTTTTGATTTGTGAATAGGAACGGTTAATAGACCTGCGGGTTTAGAAATCGCAAGAAGGTCGGAATCTTCGTACAAAATAGGTAGTTCCCAACCACCCCATACAATTTTTTTCTTTTTCATGATGCGCAATTAAATGAAGCAGAAAGGTACGAAGAAAATTGAGCCTATATTAGCCATCATCCAAGTTATGATACCTTAAAAAGTCTTTTTATTTTCCCAACCATGCAAAAAGAGAGCAAAGCGTCACTGTACCGTACAGAGCGTTTACCCGTTATTTACCCCTTTCACTTACGTGCCGAAAATCGTCTGCATATCGGTGATTTGGTCTATTATGGTCCATGCCCCGAATTTTACGGCATTGGAGAAATCCTCGCTTTTGCTGAGAATGTGTGCATCGTGGATTTCCGAGGAACCGGTGAATTAGGTATTCACAAAGACGCTATTGAAAAAAAATATCTTATCCCCATTCACAAACTCAATCTTTCACATCTGTTAACGGAACGCTAAGTCGGTAAAATTCCTATTTTGCACCATGATTATGGGAATTTTACAACAATTAGCCGGTCTATCCATTTATTCACAGCTTAAATTTTCAGGGTGGCTTTCATTTATAATCCTTGGATTTCTGCCATTTTTAGGTGTTGTTTTTTTCGGTTGGAGTGTCGAAATCGTGTTGTTAAGCTATTTTTTGGATCGAATCATCTACTTGTTTTATTTGTTTTTAGCAGATGAAGTACATCATTTTAAAGCCCTTGGATTTAATGTATCAAAAAGTCTTAAAAATGGATTTATTTGGTTGGTTTCTTCTTATTTGATGCTTCAGTTTGTGGGCTTGATAGCCTCACTTACCGGTTCTTTTCAGCAACCGGGTTTACGCGTAGAATTGGTACAAATAATTGGTGCCTTATTCATTTTATACGCAGTTCCATGGTTTCAAAGTGTCTGGAAAACGGATTCAAGTGCCTGGCAAAATCAAACGCAAAAACAAACTGTTCCGATAGTACTATTAAGCACATTTACGTTTATGATTGCTTTTTTTAGCGGAATTTTTCTAAGAAATAGCATCGAGGGTACTTTTTTGGCCGGAATGTTTAAAAACGGTTACGGAATTATCATTTTTGTATTTGTCTTAATTCGTTTCCTAACCGATGCCTTCTATTTTACCCGAAAACGGTATATCTCTGTACATCAACCCTCACAATAACACGATTTATGGAAAACCTAACACCCGATCAATTGTATCATTTTTTAGTCGGATTACTTTCAACACCCATTTTTAAAGTAAAAGAAACCCCGATTACCATTGTTTCTGTATTTATTTTGTTGGTGATTTTGTGGGGTGTTTACGCCGTTTCTAAGCTCACGAAAAAAGTACTGCTCAAAAAAGTGTTTCCCAAAGCACAAATGGAATTGGGAACCCAATATACCTTAGCGCGATTGTCGCAGTACTTACTCATGACTCTCGGAATTATCTTTGCGTTTCAGTTCATAGGGATTGATTTAAGTGGCTTAACGGTGATTTTCGGGTTACTTTCCGTGGGGATTGGATTTGGTTTGCAAAACCTGACCTCCAATTTTGTGTCGGGGATTATTGTATTATTTGAGCGACCAATTTCCGTGGGAGACCGCGTTTTAATCAATGGAATTGAGGGCGATGTAACCGAAATCAATATTCGATCTACTAAAATCCAGTCGGTGAATAACATCTCTTACATTGTTCCTAACGCTGATTTTGTATCAGGTACGGTTGTCAATTATTCGCATGGCGATAAACGAATCAAAGAGGATATTGACGTGGGCGTGGCTTATAGTTCCGATGTTGAAAAAGTGCGTTCAGTTTTATTTGAAGTTGCTGAAGCTAATAAAGATGTGCTCAAATTCCCGGAACCGGAAGTGTTTTTTATGAATTTTGGAGAATCATCTCTCGATTTTAGATTGCGCATTTGGATAGATGATCCCAAAAGACGACCCGCTATTCATTCCGATATCAATTTTGCGATTGTCGAAGCATTCAGAAAACACGGCATAGAAATTCCTTTTCCACAACGCGATGTATGGATGCGTAGTTGATGGAAATGGCTATACGTTTTTAAAATGTGGTTATCTACACATTCTAAGTTCTATAGTTATGTGATAATTCACACATTTTGCCGACATGCATAATCGGTAACGGCGAAAAATTAAGCTGATGTTACATCAACTATCCCAGTTCGCTCACTGTGTAGAATGGGTGTAATTATTCTGCTCATCAAATAAAACTTACGTTTGCTTTAGATTTGCCAAATCGAAAAGGATCAATTTGCGCGGCAATATCATAAAAAGCCTGAGCATCTTTGGAGTTGTTTTGGAATTTGTGAAAATCGCCGGTGAGTTTATATAACTCAGGATTTCCCGGAAATGCCTGATACAAAGGTTCCAAATAGGCCGCCGCTTCTTCCAATAAGCGTTCACCCAAATAAATTTTAAGTTGATAAATGGCTGCATCTAAAAACTGTGGATGATTTCCATACGTACTTAAATAGTAAGAACAGCGTGAGAAAATATTTTTGGAGTGATAATACCGCACAAAATCCTGAACTAAACCGATAGGCAATTCAAAGGCGTCTAGTTGTGGTTCAAATCTTCGTAATACATCCCGCTGATCGGTTTTTATCAACATAGAAGCAATTGCAATCGCGTATTCTTCGTCCCACTTGGTTTGCAAAATTTCAGTTTTTACCTCATCGGTAAAGTTTTTCTTAAACTCTTCAAACAGGTGAAGTTCTGGGTCAACCGGATTCATCAATGAGGCTATAATTAACACACGATCGAGCTCTTTGAGCTGATTGTATTTGGAGTCATACTGCGGTTCGCGCCCCCATTTTTTATTGAATTTGGCGAAATTGAGCGCATAATAATCCGAAATCGGACTTAAACCCATCATTCCAGTGGTTACCCCATAATCATGCTGAACTTCGATCTGAGTATTTAGATAGATTTTTTTTCCGGCTTGATGTACTTGTTCACTTAAATCCACATCATCAAAATAGGCTAAACCGAATTGCTCATCTAACCGAAATCCGTCCGCTTTTTTCATCATAAAACAAGCAGAGTCAGCTGCTTCTAGTTCAATAATAGGCTCGGTGTATGGTGATTGTAACTGAGCTACATCTTGTTCTTTAACCAATGATGCGCTCAAAAGTGGCACAACCAAACCGGCATCTTCATGTGACTCAAATACCGTTTTCAGTTCATGAAGCACATCAGTTTCAAAACGTGTATCATTATGTAAAACAAGAAGATATTCCGATTCTGATGCATCAATTCCCTGGTTAATAGATAATGCAAATCCTTTGTTTTCATGATTGGTGATGACTTTTAAACGAAAACTTTTGTTTTGTTTGATTTCTTCTAACAGGGCGTAGGTTTCATCCAAACTTGCATTATCAATTACGATAATTTCCGTGGTATTTCGGTCGCTGGTATTGGCAACAGATTCCATCACATTTTCCATTCATCCTAAACCATATCCCGTCATGGGG
>CAZIQX010000028.1:10513-20719 GCA_964541325.1 uncultured Chitinophagales bacterium
CGTTGTGGGGATTATGATGCTGAATTCGAGTGGAACCGATTCATCAACAAGAGAAGAAACCGTTACACTGGTTTCAAACGTTGGCCGGGAATCCTCGCTTGAAGTTACCTCAATCTCTTGTGTCTCTTCTGTATGCTTTTGTTCGTTTTTTTCTTCAGATTTTTGAATTACAGGCTCGTTTTTTTCTTTTTTTCCATGTTTGATTTCTGAGGCTTCCACATATCGGCCTAAATATTCAAGCATTTCCACATGATAATTGCGAATAAGCTCATTGCCCGGTTCTTGCAGATAGGCCTCACGACTAAAATTTAGAGCTCTTACTAAATTGCCTTTACTGCGTTCTTCACGGGCTTTATCAAGAAGCGACTCGGCTTGCGATTGGGCTTTGGTAAAAGCTTCTGTTCCTGAATGTTCTATAATGTGAATAAGTTGATCTCGTAAGCTTGCATCTAACTGATACATCCGCAACCAATGCAAGGCCAATTCTCGGCGAATAGCCCAAATTTCCATCTCCTGTTGTTCTATGGCAGGTTGAAACCAGGTTTGAACCGATACATAAGGAACTTGTTCTAATCGCCAGGCTAACTCAAAGGAAACACCCTCGAGCAGGTAGGGGTTAAAAAATCGTTGATGACTTGGAATAGCATTCCATTTCCATAAAAAACCTTGACGTTGTAAGTCGTTACATTGCTGTAAAATTTCCAGCCAATCACTCAAATTTCCGGGAATACTCGATAGAACAGTGGCAACATGCGCATCCGATTCTGAAAAATTTGAAAGCACTTCGTGCAACTCGGATTCGTCGATACGCCCCAATGAGTTGGTAATCCAAACAAAATCTCCGGTCACTGATGATAACACCTCGTTTACACGCACGCCAACTCCAGCTGTTGATTCATACTCAAAAACGAATGTTTCTGCGTGGTCGTAATATTCTGTTACTGACTGTATTACAGCAGAAACTTCCGATCCGGCTCCATCATTAATGATAAATAATTCAAAAGGGGTTTCACGTAATTCGTAAATAGACGTGAGTGTGGTCTCAATCAAATTCGGCTCGTTGAACACACACAGAACCGTTAGTTTGGGGGATGATGACATAGACAAAAACCTGATTTCAGCAATTTCAAATGAATATAGGGATTTTTATGGCTGAAAGCTGAGGCCTTAGTAATCATGAAATGAGAAGCTCGACGTATGATGGATTGAGAAGTTCAATGTCTAAGAAAAGCTGATAGTAAAATGAAATGCAAGCCCGATACTACAAGCACAACGTTTTTCATAAACTAAAAGCAGAATGAGATAAACTGCTAAAAAAAAATTTATACACCAATGCTGCTGTAATACCCAAATACTAGTTGAACTTGCCTAACTACTAACTACTAACTACTCCCTAAGAACTCCTGTAAAATCTCGCTTAAAACTAAAACCTTACCACTTAAACCTTTAAAACACCCCTATTCCAACTTTATTCCATTTCATAAAAGCATCACAAAAATCCGTATTTTTCGTGGCTATATCCAAAATGAAATTAATAAACCGTTACCCGACATGGCTGAAGCAACCGCAGCAATCACCTCAGAAATTTTAAAAGAAGTAGCTCAGAGACGAACATTCGCCATTATTTCTCACCCTGACGCCGGAAAAACTACCTTAACTGAAAAGTTGCTCTTATACGGAGGGGCAATTCGCGAAGCCGGGTCCATCAAACAGCGAAAAGCAGCTAAACATGCGGTATCAGATTGGCTTGCCATCGAACAAGAACGTGGTATTTCGGTAACCTCATCTGTTTTACGATTCGAAAAAGACGGAATAAAATACAATTTACTCGATACGCCCGGTCACAAAGACTTCTCTGAAGATACTCTTCGAACGCTAGTTGCTGCCGACTGTGCTCTTATGGTTATCGACGTGGCAAAAGGGGTGGAAGAGCAGACGGAAAAATTATTTGAAGTGTGTAGAATGCGTGGTACTCCGGTTATCACGTTTGTAAACAAGTGTGATCGTCCCGGTATGGAACCCCTTGAGGTTATGAGTAATGTGGAAAACAAACTTGGAATTCGAGCTGTAGCTGCAAATTGGCCGGTTGGTTATGGAGCCGATTTTCAAGGAGTGTATGATATTATCGGGAAAGAATTGCATTTGTATGAAAAAACAGATCATGGTGCGCGCCAAGCTGCCACCGAAGTACTCGATTTACATAACGGGTTAGCAAAAACGAAGTTATCACAAACCTACAAAGACCAATTAGAAGAAGAGCTCATGCTTATTGAAGATGAATTTCATGGCATGGATATGGACGCCTTTAACGCCGGTAAGGTTACCCCTGTTTTTTTTGGCTCAGCATTGAACAATTTCGGTTTAGATATCTTCTTAAAATATTTTGCTCAAATGGCACCGTCGCCTCAATCGTACGCACATTCTGAAGGAAACGAATATCCACTAGAAAAAGGATTCTCAGGATTTGTATTTAAGTTGCAAGCTAATATGAATCCGGAACATCGGGATTGTACAGCTTTCATGCGAGTGGCAAGTGGAGTTTTTGAACGTGGTATGAATGTAACACATCAGGCTACGGGAAAATCGGTTCGAATGGCCGCACCTCAATCCTTAATGGCGGATGATCGTGAAATACTGGAAAAAGCTTATCCGGGTGATATTGTAGCCTTGTTTAATCCGGGTTATTTCCGCATTGGTGATACCTTGTTTGGCACTGAATCTGTTCGATATGATGTAATTCCGCTGTTTACGCCGGAACATTTTATGAAAGTGCTTTCCAAAGACCCATTTCGTCGCAAACAATTTCGTGAAGGGCTAAATCAGCTTTCAGAAGAAGGGGTGGTGCACGTATTTGAGGTTCCTAATGGAATGGGTAATGAATTATTACTTGGTACAGTTGGAGTTCTTCAGTTTGATGTGGTTAAACATCGCATGCTTGCCGAGTATAAAGTGGAAATGGATATTCAACCCGCAAATTATTACACCGCTCGTTGGTTACCAAACGATGATGTGGCTTCAAAACTCGAAAAAGCGTACTCAACTGAAATAACACGCGATTTGGAAGGTAATCCCATTGCACTATTTCAAAGTAATTATGCATTGCGTCAGGCTGAAGAAAAAGTGGGCGAACAAAACTTGTTAAAATTTAAAACGCATTAGTTTGTTTTTTAATAAAGACATATCCGTGAATTATTAGCGGGTTACTAGATTCGCTTTTTATAAAAATTCGGTCCGCTTTTAAAAATAGTTGATGTTCCCATGTTCTATAAAATGGGCTACACTATTTGAACATACCTTTATGAACTTCATGCAGGAAGTCTATTTAACGTTCTCTTTTATAGACAATATGCCAATTGGTTTGCCATGTTTTGCCTGAATCAATCGAAGTTTGCCAAAACCAATCCAATTCATCCAATTTGATGTTCGTCCAGACCATTCGCTGAAATACAGATTGGTCATTCCTCAAAAATGAGCGGGATAAAATCATGGAATCTGCTTTCATTTCACCTTCAAAATCAAGATAAGCCCCTTCATTATCGACCCATGTTTGTTTCCATCTACGGGTTTGGGAATCAAATACAGAATAAGAATGCCCTTTTAGTGACATCCCCGGATTGCCATCAAAGGATTCATATACAACGTTAGCGTCTAAAATTTTTTGAATGTGATTACTTCCGTGAAGTGAGTCACTCCAGGTTAACTGCCACTTTCCCAACCAAAAATCGAATGATGTATTGTCTTGAGCATGTAAAACTTCAAAAAAAAATAAACTGTAGAGTAATAAAAAGATATGCTTCATAAGTAATTGTAATTGTTGAAATAACAATGTCGAGTTATCTTTTCAAAGTAGAAAGTATTCTGTGATAAAGCGGACTAAGACCTGTGTTTTGGCTCAAAAAAACCAAAGGAATTCAAAAATGGCTTAGCACAAATTCACTTCAACCAAAGTTAGCCTTGTTTAAAAGTTCTGAATTACAGACCTTGCAAGCATCTTAACCCTACGGATGTGCAACTATTGTCAAAAGCCATATTTTGCTTTTTTTTAGTTTGGATAGGTGGCGAACTTAATGCTCAACCCATCTCCTTGTTACGTTACAGAAGTGATACCACTTCAGTAGTGAAGCGTGCTTTGGGCGATTTGGTATCGCGTCCCTTTGTACCTAAACACGATACATTAGTAAAGCATATCAGTATTTTGATGGCTTATGAAGCTTTCAGTAAGTCATCAACCATAGATTACACCACACCCATCGACAAAAAAGTTGATTTTTATACTCATAAAGCACAATCAGAGTGGATGTTAGCCTTGTACAAAGCATCACTAATTGAACATTATGCCAAAATGGAAAGCGGGGTACTTCCACTTCTTGATAAAACCATCGCTCATTTTGATTCCTCCACCTATTACTACGGAAAAGTGAATCAGTATATGGTTGGGCAAGCTAAACTTATAAATCGTGTTGATTCTGCATTTGCACAAATTATTGGCGATGATTTAAAGGGCTATCTTGAAAAAATGCAAGCCGCTCAAAACATGGATTTAATCCGTGGATTTACGATTAAAGCTCGCGCTGAAGAGTTATTTGATACCGTTAGAAAAGAGTTTCCCGAAGAGTTTGTTCATCAAAGTTTAACCTATTGGATTATGATGGGTTTTAAAGATGAAAATCCTTCTGAAATGCTAAAAAATTAAGTTTTTACGGTATGTAACCTGCATTACAGACCTTTACGTTGTAATAAGGTATATTGGTCTCAATAATAAAATGATAACTAAAGGAGACCTAAAATGGCTACTTATAATTCAATCGGACTCGATGTAGAACTTTCCAAAGAACTCGCGCAAAAGTTAAATACGCTTTTAGCCAATTACTCTGTGTTCTATCAAAATGTAAGAGGATATCATTGGAATATTCGCGGACAAAAATTCTTTGAATTACATCTGAAATTTGAAGAACTATACAATGATTTGGTTCTTAAGATTGATGACATTGCAGAACGAATTTTGACCTTAGGTCACGCCCCGGAACATCGTTATTCCGAATATGCGCGCCTATCAAGCATTAAAGAAAGTGCACAAGTTGCCGATGGACTCGCAGCTGTGGAAAATATTCTAGGTTCGTTTAAAACAGTAATTATGCTTCAGCGCGAATTGCTTGACTTATCGGATAAAGCGGATGATGAAGGTACAAATGCACTGATGAGCGATTACATCCGTGAACAGGAAAAGCTGGTTTGGATGTATTCAGCTTTTTTGAATAAATAGTTGATAAATTAGATATGGTATCATAAATTGATATCATGGATTTGAGAAGTAAGCACAAAAAAATACTTCAACAAATTTTTGAAAATCCAGTCAGACCCGATGTGGTTTGGCTGGATATCGAATCGTTGTTGAACGCATTAGGTGCTGATATTTCTGAAGGGAATGGCTCTCGTATCCGCATTTATTTGAATGGGATTCGAGCGGTGTACCATCGCCCACATCTTCAAAAAGAATCTGATAAAGGTGCACTTAAATCCGCACGAAGATTTCTAACAGAAGCAGGTATTAACCATTAACAGTATGCTCTCTTATAAAGGTTATCACGGACATGTAGAATTTGATGATGAAGCCGGTATTTTTCACGGTGAAGTGATTGATGTGCAAGATGTTATTACGTTTCAAGGAACTTCTGTAGATGAGTTAAAACAAGCCTTTAAAGATTCTATTGATGATTATCTTGAGTTCTGCGCAAGTCGTGGTGAAAAGCCTGATAAGCCGTTTTCAGGCAAGTTTATGTTGCGCATACCTACAGAAGTACATCGTAAGTTATTCATTCAATCTAAAGCTTCTGGGAAGAGTTTGAATGAATACATCATTGAAAAACTCAGTGTTGAGTCTTGAGGCGATAAAAGCGTAGAAGTGGAGTCTATTTAGGAACTATTGTAAATGTGTTAAACTCCTAAATAGATCGCCCTTTTACTCGTTGTCTTTAACAGATACCACAAAAAGACCGGCAATAATCATTGAAAGACCCGCAACACCAAGCATCCAAACAGCAGAGTTTCCAACTAACATCAAAATAACCCCACCTAAAACGCCGGCGGCAATTTGAGGAATCGTAATGGTTCCATTAAACAAGCCCATGTAAACCCCCATTTTACTTGCCGGAAGTGCACCGGATAAAATGGCATAGGGCATCGCTAAAATGGCTGCCCAACCGATTCCAACACCCAACATAGATAAGAAAAGCCAATATTGATTGTGGATGAAAACCATAGAAAGTAATCCCAATCCACCTAAAACCAATGAGTATAAATACGTGTTTTTACGTCCGATAGCGGTTGCAATTTTGGGTATAAATAAAGAGTAGATAGCCGCAAAGAACGAATAAACGGCAAAAATTACTCCTGTCCAGTTACCGGCCTCGTTAAAAGCTGCAGATGTGGCATCGTCGGGAGAGGTTCCCCAAACGTTCTGTGCAATTCCGGATGTAGTATAAACCCACATCAAAAACAGAGAAAACCAGGAAAAAAATTGAACCGCGCCTAATTGCCAAAATGCAGTTGGTGCTTCTTTCAACAAGGAAATAATATCTTGTTTGCGTCCTTTTTCTGCTTCCGTTACCTGATTGTACTGCTCATATTCTTTAGGAGCATATTCTTTGGTGGTGAAGGTGGTCCAAAGTACGGTTAGCAACAGAATGCCTCCACCGATATAAAACGACCAAACCACCGAATCGGCTACTTTTTGTCCGGCTTCAGGAACATTGGCAACGCCCCAAGCTGTAAGCAAATACGGAAGTAAAGAACCTAAAACCGCACCTGCATTAATTAAAAAGCTCTGAATGGAATAACCCAGGTTTTTTTGCTCTTCGTTCACCATATCACCAACTAAGGCACGAAACGGCTGCATAGTAACATTAAATGCGGTATCCATAAATAACAATACAAATCCGCCAAAGAAAACAGCAGGAACAATGTGAGCAAAAAACTCAGAATTCGGCATAAAAAACATTGCAATTGCAGAGGCAATAGCTCCGCCTAAAATAAAGGGAATACGTCGGCCTAAACGAGTCCATGTTTTATCGCTGGAAAGCCCCACAATCGGTTGAACAACCAATCCGGCAAGCGGTGCAGCAAGCCAGAAGTAAGAAAGTTCGTGAACATCAGCGCCGAGAGCAGATAAAATGCGAGACGTATTACCGTTTTGAAGCGAATAACCGATTTGTACGCCCAAAAATCCAAAACTTAAGTTCCAGATTTGAAAAAAGGAAAGATTGGGTTTTTTCATGGTTGTAAATCCTTATATCCAAATAAAAGCGGTTGCAAAATAAGAATTAGTTTCAAATTGATGAATTATTTAAAAATGCAACGCATTGGTGATTGTTATTGATGCATGGAGTAGCCATTCGGAAGAAATCTAAGAACAAGGGATACAATCGCTTTTACTTAGTTAAACACTTCACCTTTAGCAACCCAACTGTTGCGCTATAAGAACCCGATATCTTCGTCTCATCAAACGTGCAACTTAGCTCAGATATTCACATCTTTGCACCATGAAATTTTTCCTAAGTGATATTACCCCAAATATGATTAAAAGTCTGATTATCGGAGTGCTTTATATACTGGCATTGTGGGCTTTTACTCTACTATTTAATTTACCATGAGTTATATCGATTGGGGCATTTTACTCGCATTTTTGGCCTATACGATTTGGGATGGAACCCGCGGTGGAAAAGAAGCGAAAAATATTGATTCATTTTTTTTAGCGAATCGCTCCATGCCGTGGTGGGCTATGGGGCTTTCTGTGATGGCCACACAAGCTTCTGCCATAACTTTTATAGGAACTACGGGTCAAGCCTTTACTGAAGACATGCGTTTTGTGCAGATTTATCTGAGCATGCCTTTTGCCATGGTAATTTTAGCCCTCACTTTAGTACCATTTTATAACCGCCTGAGAAATTACAGTGCATATGAGGTGTTGGAGTCACGCTTTGGTTTAGGAACACGTCTGTTAACTTCTGCCCTGTTTCTAATTTCCAGAGGATTGGCCTTAGGTACCATCATTGCCGCTCCATCTTATGTGTTATCTCTATTGCTGAATATGGATTTATCGCTCACGATGGTCATTATCGGTATTGTAGCTACCATTTACACTATGTTTGGAGGTATTTCCGGTGTAATCCGAACCGATGTAAAACAAATGAGCATCATGTTATTTGCTCTTGGGTTCACCTTTTTCTGGATGTGGTACAATTTACCTGCTGATGTATCCCTTGGCGATGCTCTTTATTTGGCAGGAACTTTGGATAAACTTAAAACCATCGACTTTTCTCTCGATTTTAGTGAAAAATACTCGGTTTGGAGTGGGGTTATTGCCGGACTCTTTCTTATGCTCTCTTATTTTGGGAGTGACCAATCGCAGGTTCAGCGGTATTTAACAGCAAAATCACTAAAAGACGCACAAGGTTCTTTGCTAGTTTCGGCGTTTGCAAAAGTACCCATGCAGTTCTTTATTCTGTTTCTTGGGGTAATGATGTATGTCTATTTCATATTTGCTCCATCTCCACTTTCATTTCGGGTAGTTGATGCTGCCACAAAAGAAGTACTACAAACACAACAGGCTCAACAGGCAGAACAGGTATTTGCCAATTTGCATGATTTGAGAAGTGAAAAGGCTCAGGAAGCCATTAAAACCAGAAATCCAGAAGCGCAGGAAGCTTTTGTTAAAGCGGACGAGGCCATCAATTTGCTCAAAAAAGAGGAGATGAAACGTCGTGAGCTGGAACTTAAAACTGATTTAAACGAAACCAATTACATCTATCCGTATTATATTTTGAATCATATCCCTATTGGGATTATCGGGTTAATTATTGCAGCGATTTTTGCAGCGGCACTTTCCAGCATCGATTCCACGTTAAATGCTCTTTCTACCTGTTCTATTGTAGATTGGTACCAACGTTTGCATAAGGTGAAAAAATCAGATGAACACTATTTAAAAGCATCGAGAGGAATGACACTCTTTTGGGGAGTTTTAGCTACCATTTCAGCCATTGCTTTAGGGGAAACGCGTTCCATTATTGAATTAGTCAATCAAATCGGATCTTATTTCTATGGATCAATTTTAGGGGTTTTTGTACTCCTGCTTTGGGTGCCTCGTGCGAATGGTAAAGGTGCCATTACCGGTTTATTACTAGGAATGGCTACCGTTTTCTTGTGTGATAGCATCTACATAAGCGCAGAACAGGTCATCTTCCTGAAAAACGGGCTTTTCCAATCGGCCCTTGAGGGCAAAAAATTCTTCAGTTACCTATGGTTGAACCCCATTGGAACCTTTGTTGTGGTGCTTGTTGGGTTAATGATGCAATCAAAAAAAGAATAGGAAGCGACAAGATGAAAAAAAGCTCATAATTTCATCTGGTAATGACGTGAATATTAGCAATTTAAAAAACACAAATAAAAAAAGCCTTACCGATTGCTCGATAAGGCTTTAGTTCACTTGTGGGATGGGCCGGAATCGAACCGGCGACACACGGATTTTCAGTCCGTTGCTCTACCAACTGAGCTACCGTCCCAATTTTGTGAGACGGCAAATATACATCAAAACCCTTCTCAATCAAAGAGGATTTTTAATTTTCTTTGCCGGCATTACGTGCATGCACATCTTTTATGCGAAGTTGAAGCGTTGTTTTGCCGTTCCACACGTTTTCTTCTATCGTAAATGCAATATCAACAGGTTCGTTAACCGAGTCGCGCACTAAAGGAAGAAATTCGTGCATGTTAAATCCTATTGCATCAAATTTGGAAACTCCGTCCTGCGTGAGCTGAAATTTTAAATGCCCATTTCCAACAATCGATGGCGTTCCAACCGCTTTTACATTCCGTGATACAAAATTAGGTTTTAAATTTAATGGACCATAAGGCTCAAACTGGCGCAAAATTTTCCAGAATGATGGATTAATTTCATTCAATTGGATTTCACCATCAACCAATAATTCCGGCTCAAATTCTTTATCGGCGAGGCGTTGGTTTACGATGCGATTAAATTTCAATCGAAAAGCTTCAATATTTTCTTCGGCAAGAGTGAGACCCGCTGCGTATTCGTGTCCACCAAATTGAATCAACAAATCTTCGCATTCTTTAAGGGCATCATAAATATTAAATCCTCGAATCGATCGAGCGGAGCCTTTTGCGAGTCCATCAATAGTACTGATCATTACGGTG
>CAZIQX010000029.1:0-12107 GCA_964541325.1 uncultured Chitinophagales bacterium
ATGAAGCTTATCCCAGTGGCATTGTTTACACTGCAACAAAACATGCAGTTAATGCAATCAATAAAGTGATGAAAATGGATTTACATGGAACGGGTGTGCGAGTGAGTATGATTTCACCCGGTTTGGTAAATACTGAATTTTCAACGGTCAGATTCAAAGGAGATACCAATCGGGCAGATTCTGTTTATGCCGGTATGCAACCTTTGGTGGCTGAAGACATTGCAGAAATTGCACTGTTTATTTTAAATAGACCCGATCATGTTGATATTATGGATGTTTTAGTTTATCCAACAGCTCAATCAGCCGCAACTATGGTACATCGGGAATTATGATGATTCGATATTTTCTTGCCATATGCTTGTTTTCTCTTATTCTGTTCGGGTGCGAAAAGAAAAGCTCGTATGATTTTGCATCACGAGGAAATTCAGTTCCTGAGTTTTCAGCAGACTCAGCGTTTGCGTTTATTGAGTGGCAAGTAAAAAAGGGCAGCAGAGTTCCGGGAACCCAAGCTCACAGTGAAACCAAAAATCAATTAATAAAGCAGTTGAAATCCTACCTAGGTAATTCTATGGTTGGAGCACAACGATTTAAAAAAGTTGTATATGGTGATACCCTTGAGCTGTTTAATATTATTGCAAGTATCAATGCCAATTCAACGAATCGAATTCTTCTGTGTGCGCATTGGGATTCAAGACCTTACGCCGACGAAGCATCAACCGAAGAGCTTAAGAAAAAGCCGGTTATTGGTGCGGATGACGGCGCTTCAGGTGTTGCTGTATTGCTGGAAATTGCACGAGTGATGTCCCAAAATCCAACCGACATTGGTGTAGATGTGGTGTTGTTTGATGGGGAAGATTATGGAAAGAAATCGGATTTGAAATACTACTTTTTGGGTTCTAGAGAATGGAGTGAAAACCCACCTGTGAAAGGATATCACCCTCGATTTGGAATTTTATTGGATATGGTAGGCGCACAAGGAGCCACCTTTTTAAAAGAGGGGTTTTCGATGGGTGAGAATCCATTTTTAGTAGATGGCATCTGGAAAATTGCAAATGAATTAGGATACTCATCAATTTTTAAGGATGAAAAAGGTGCAGGAATTGCTGATGACCATTATGTTTTAAATGCCAATCTACCTTTTTCCACGATTGATATTATAAATCATACTGTTGACAGCCGAGGACAAGTTGTTTTTCCAAAACATTGGCACACAGAACACGATACGATCGAAATTATTGATAAACAAACCCTTCAAGCTGTGGGTGATGTGCTCTTAGAACTCATTTACAATCGAATTCCTACAAACTGATGAATCAAACTTTAGAAATTAGATACTCCTTAGAAGAAGCCTATCAAGATGCGCTGATTGCGGAATTATTTGAATTAGGTTTCTCAGGTTTTGATCAACATTCCACTTTTTTAAACGCTTTTATAGATGAATCGGTTTTTAATTTGATTGATTCTGAACTTTATGTTTCCATTTTGGAACCTTTCGGAGGTTTGGAACTGGAGCAATCAAGAACAGTTCATCAACCTAAAAATTGGAATGAGGAGTGGGAAAAAACAATTCAGCCTATTACGGTCGGGGAGTTTTACATTCGTCCTACTTGGGATAAGAATCCAATTCCAGGCGATAAAATTGAGTTAATTATTGACCCCAAAATGGCTTTTGGTACAGGTTATCATGAAACAACGCGCTTAATGCTTCATGCCATCACAAAATGTATGAAACCTGAGCATTCCGTTTTAGATGTAGGAACCGGAACCGGAATATTGGGCATTGCAGCTATTAAAAAAGGGGCATCATTCGTTTTTGGTTTTGATATTGATGAATGGAGTTATGCCAACGCTCAGGAGAATATGAAACTGAATACGATTGATAACGGATTTCAAGTTGCTTTAGGTTCTTTTGAAACGGTTCCTTCCCAAACCTATGATTGTGTAATTGCAAATGTAAACAGGTCAGCTATTCTTTTATTAAAGGATGATATTGTATCTCATTGCAAAAAAGGGGGCTTTATCTTGCTTTCCGGTTTATTAACAACAGAAGTTTTTATCATTAAGGAAAACCCCACATTTTCTGAATTGACTTTGATTGAAGAGTCTTCAGAAGGGGATTGGTCATCACTTATTTATCAAAAAAATTAAACAGTAGTTCTATGAAAGTTACCTTAAAACGACTCAACGAAAATTATTTAATGGAAGCTCAAAACTCCGACGGTAATCGTATGCTCATTGATGCAAACCCGTCTATCGGTGGCACAGGCGCAGGGGTGCGTCCAATGGAAACCCTATTAATGTCGTTGGCAGGCTGTTCAAGTATTGATGTGTTATCCATTTTAAAAAAAGGACGTCAAAATCCTTCCTCATTTAATGTTGAGGTTCAAGCTGAACGTGCCGATGCGGTTCCTGCTGTGTTCACACATATTGATTTAGAATATCAAATAGAAGGTGAAGTTGATGTAGATAAAGCCAAACGAGCCATTGAGTTAAGCATGACAAAATATTGCTCAGTTACCAAAATGCTTGAACCAACTGTTCAAATCACTTATAAATTGCGTTTAAATGGCGAATTGATGTCGTAAGAAGTAACTTTTGGTTGAAATTCAAAATCAATTCACTTAATCTAAAAAAGAAAATCTAACTCGTGCTATTATGATGAATCGTTTTATCTCTGTTTCTCTTCTTTGGTTAAGTGTTTTTTTAATTTCTTGTAGCGATTATAAGCGTCCTGCAGATGGTCGTTTCTTTGAAGTTCTGGTTGTAATGGATTCTACAAAGCACAGTTCAAGTCTTGCAGATTCTATACGAACCAGTTTTGGAGGTTCAATTATGACATTGCCAACACCTGAAAATCGTTATGATTTGAAGTTCTTTTCAATCAAGACCAACGAAGATTTAGAGTTTGCGAAACGTGCAAAAAACGTCATATTTGCAGCTCCTTTAAACGAAAAAAGCATTGTTGCAGATTTTCTTAAGTCCATTTTAGCACCTGATGTTCAACAAAAGATTCAGGATGATGAACTAAATGCCATACGATTAGATGACCGATGGTACTCGAATCAATGGATTTTATTACTAAGTGGTTCATCCGACCAAACAACTGCGGCGTATTTATCAGAGAATCAAAAACCTATGATTGAAAGTCTGAATGAACGTGAACGTAAACGTTGGGCTCAAGAGATTTACGAAAAAGGACGCCAAGTTGATCACGAGGATTCGCTTTGGACTGAATATGGCTGGAAAGTTGGTATTCAGCATGATTATAACAAACACATAGATGAACTAGGATTTGTTTCTTTTCGTCGTTTTATGGCTAATAACGACCGCTGGATGTGGGTTTGGTGGAAAGATAATGTAATTGATTTAAGCTTTTTAGAGCCAGATTGGGTAAATAAAACACGTGATTCACTCATGCAAACACACATTCGTGGTACAAGGCCCGATTCCTATGTACAAACAGAGTATCGCCGTGTAATTGAGCATCAAATAAAAACCATGAACGAGCGCTATACCATTCAAACGAACGGCACCTGGCGTATGGAAAATGATTTAATGGGTGGTCCTTTTGTGAATTATACGATTTATGATGAACAACAAAGACGTTTATACATGCTTGAATTTGCACAATTTGCTCCAAAATTCTCAAAACGTACGTTTGTGCGCCAATTTGAAGCTATGGCACTAACGTTTGAGACAGATAGTACATTTTCCGGATATCCTGATTTGGTTACAGCCGGTAATGAACACTGATTTTTATAGATTTATTGAATCGGATGTATCCGATCTTCAGGATACATTTCGTCTGAGGAATTTAAAGCCCAAGTGGAAACAGCTCATCAAGTTAAGTTCTAATGATTATTTAGGGTTAAGCTATAATGAAGCGTGTTTATTGGCAGGTATTGAAGCTGCAAAAAAATGGGGTAATGGTGGACAGGCATCGCGATTGGTTTATGGAAATTACCCGCTTATTGAGGAATTAGAACAGGCTTTAGCAGATTGGCTGGGCTATGAGTCTAGTTTATGTTTTGCGTCAGGATACCAACTTAATCTAACTGTTCTAGGGGCACTTGGGAATAAAAACACGCAGTTTTATGCAGATAAATTCGTTCATAACTCCATTATAACAGGAATTTCAAAATCAGATGCATCGTACTATCGCTTTCAACATAATAAGTCGGAACATTTAGAACAATTACTTAAAAAACATCGCCATGAAACAGAATATGCTTGGATTGTTATTGAATCGGTGTATAGCATGGATGGTGATTCTGCACCATTAGAAGAAATTCGTGCATTAGCACAAACGTATAATTGTCTTTTATATGTTGATGAGGCCCATGCTTTAGGTGTATTTGGCGAAAAAGG
Organism: uncultured Chitinophagales bacterium; assembly: GCA_964541325.1. GTDB lineage: Bacteria > Bacteroidota > Rhodothermia > Balneolales > M1805 > M1805. Next base: position 4,369 of record CAZIQX010000029.1, read on the forward strand.
AGAAGGACTTTTTTTCCCTCATCAGGCCGATGTATTAGTTGGAACCTTTGGAAAATCATTTGGGACAAACGGAGCTTTCTTGGCTTGTTCAAATACCTTTAAACAATGGCTCATCAACCGTTGTGGTGGTTTTATATACAGCACAGCTTTGTCTCCTTTTTTAACCGGTGCAAGCTTGCAGGCTTTGGAAAGCATCAAAAATATGAATGATGAACGTGAAAAGCTCCGTTCCTGGAGTGTACAGCTTCGAAAGCAACTTGGTGATACTACGATTCAGGGTGAATCACCAATTGTTCCTTGGATTATTGGTTCGGAAGCTGCCACCTTAAAAAAGGCACAAGAATTGCAAAACGAAGGATTCGGGGTAATAGCCATTCGGCCTCCAACCGTTCAGGTTGGTGCATCGCGGATTCGGTTTACCTTAAACACATCGTTACAAAAAGAACAATTTCAACAGCTTATGGATTTCATCAAATGCCAAGCATAGCATTTTTTCACGGTTGGGGCTTCGATAGAACCTTTTGGGGAAATATTCAGCTAGGTTCAGGTTGGGAAACTTTTGTATTTGATCGAGGCTATTTTGGTACGCAAGAAATGCATGAACAACTTCCACAAGTAGATTTAATTGTAGCTCATTCTTGGGGTATTCATTGGGTTCCTGAACATTTGCTCAAACAAGCTTCAGGTGTAGTTCTTCTTAATTCATTTTTTCAATTTTTACCGACTAATAAGCTCGAACAAGTTAAAACCAGAAGAATAGTAGATAAGATGCTGATTGGGTTTCGTGAAAATCCACATCAGGTGTTGGAGCAGTTTTATTTGAATGTATTTGCACCGCAAACAGTTGCATGGGATATCCCTGATTTTTTACATCATACTTTGTTAGCGCACGATTTAGAACAGTTAAAAAACAAAGCCTTTGATTTGCGTTCTGTTTCAGAAAAAACCCGCTGGTTAATTATGCAAGGAAAAAAAGATGTAATTCGTCCATTTCAAGGAGAACAGGAGTGGGAAGCCGTTCATAATCAGGCACGATTAAAAATTATTGAATCAGCAGGGCATGCCATTTGGAAAACTCATACACAAGAATGTATTCAGTCCATCAGATTATGGCTAAAAACTGTATTTTAGCCTTCCTATGATCGGCAGTAAGTGGTATATAACGGACGAGTTTTCAAAGTATGCGCGTGAGTATGATTCCTATGCGTTTATTCAAAAACGTGCAGCTAAACTTTTTGCCGAATTAATTTATCATCGTTTGGGTGATTTAGAGCCTCGTTTTTTGGAAATCGGTTGTGGAACGGGCTTATTAACAGAGGAATTGATGAAAAGGTTTGGTACATCTTCGTTCCATATTACTGATATCTCCGAGCGTATGCTACAATACGCATTTGAAAAAACTCAGAACTTTGAATTCGTTACTAAACTGTTTGAAGAACTAGATGGCGAGTCCATTCCACATTATTTTCAGTCAAATGCTGATGTAATGGTTTCTTCGTTTACGATACAATGGTTCGACGACCCTGCACAAGCAATACTTGATCTGTTTGAGCGATTGCCGGAATGTGAACAAGCCTATATTTCCTATTTGGGTGCAGGAAGTTTCCCGGAATGGCGACATTATTCAAATTTGGCAGGAGTGCCCTTTACAGCCAATACCTTACCTGCAGAAGATGAATTAGAACAAAAAATTCGGGATGCCGGATTTCAGGTTAAGGCACATATTCACTGGATGAATCAGGTTTATGCTGATGCTCTTGGATTTTTTAACTCCATAAAACACATTGGCGCAGGACACAGTTTACATGATCATCTTTTGAGTCCCGTTCAGTTACGCAGATTACTTAGAACATGGGATGCAGACTGTGAATATGGGGTTGAAGTGCGTCATAAGGTTGTTTTTCTGGAGATTGAACGTTAAACAGGGCGTCCCTTCCAACTTACATTTCGCTTAAATAATCGGTCTTTAATAACCAATAAACCTAAATATTGAAACCATAAGACCCCCATCACATGAGTGGCAACAAAACGTTGTTTCCAATTGAAATGTCTATGAAGCCAATAGCGTTGGAAAATCGGGATTAAAATCAACACATAGCTTAACAGTGCACCATACCAAAAGTGATGACTGATGTAGAATACCAGCAATAGGTAAGGTAACACAAACACAATGAGGTGCATCATGGCTGATGCTACAAAGACCGAATAATGGTAGCCAAAACCAGCAAAAAAGTTTTTTCGGAATCCATTTTTGATTTCATCATAACTGCGATACATACGGCAATAAACGGCATCTTGTCCGCTAAGATTAAGTACGTTTTCTCCATATTGAATCACTTTTTTTGCCAACTGAACATCTTCAACCACTTCTGATTTAACAGATTCATGCCCTGAAATAGCTTGGTAAGTTGTTTTTCTGAATGCCATGAATTGTCCACAAGCAGCGGAAAACATAGGTGCGAAAGTCTTTCGAAATGGGGCAGGAATCCAACGTGGCGGCAGTTGAGTGTATCTAAGAAAAAGGAAGCCAAACAGAGTGTAATAAACCATGGGCACCAATACTTGCTCCCAGAAAGAAATCAGTTCTTGTTGAGGCCAAATGGATATTAATCCTGTTTTTGGATGGTTTTCAAATTGCATAACCAAAGCCTCCACCGTATGGGGTTCAAGACTCACATCGGCATCAATGAACAAAAGAATTTCACCCTTTGCGGTTTTACTGAGTTGATGACAAGCCCAATTTTTTCCTAACCATCCAACCGGTTTCAAAGTGCCTTGAATTACAATTAAGGATGGGTCAATATTTTGCTTAATTTCGTGTAAAATATTTGGCGTTTCATCGGTTGATTCATCATCCAATACAATAACTTCAACAGAGGGATAGGTTTGTAGAAGAGCACTACGAACGCAAGAATTAATGCTTAAAGCTTCGTTTCTGGCAGGAATACAAATAGAAACCAGGGGTTTTTTATCCGATTGACTTGATTGTTCCGGTAAATCGTGAATGGCTTTTATATACAACGAGTTACGAAGAAATGTGATAGAAATAATCACTAAAACTATAAAAGTAAACGCGAGTAAGCTTAATAATATCATAGAAAAATGGATGTGTACTGTTCTGTATTTTTCTGATGAGCATCGCTTTTTAATTGAGTTAATTCAACTTGCATACGTTGTTGTACTACATCAACCGTACAAGTAGGGTGGACCACATTGGAAAAATTAATCCAAAGCGATGGTTTTTTATGGTACATAGTTTCTGTATAGGTTAAAACAGGTACAATGTGGATAGTAGAAGAGCTCAATTTGGTAATACGTTTAAAGCCTGATTCCAGATGTAAATAGCTTGATTCATTTGGGTAAATTGCTCCTTGCGGATACAGAAATAAACAGGTTCCTGATTGCGAAAGGTGTTCGCTGGCATACTTCAGTGATGCAATGGCTTTTCTAGGTTCGTTACGATTAACGGAAAAAACATAAAAATTTCGAAAAAACAGCAACTTTTTTAATTGTTCTTCATCCATGATTCCTTTTGGAGATAAAAATGGAAATAATCGACTATGGATAAACATCGGCAAGATACCATCCCACCAGGAGTAATGATTTAATAAAAACAGATAGGATTCATTTGGCTTGATTTGCTCGTTTCCCTTAACCCAAATCTGATGATGATTTCGTTTGTAAAGCCCATATACATAACGAGAAAACAAGGCATATAACCAAGGAGATGGCGTATCTTTTATAAAATCTTGTACAGAATCTGATGATATCTTCATGAATACCGTTTCAAATCTTGAGGCTTACAGCCGCGAATATACACAAGAACTAAGCCCCACGTTGAAAAACATTATTCAATTGGCGCAACAGGAGTTAGCCTATACCGATATGTTTAGCAGTATAGCAGAATTGAGTTTGTATCAACATTTGATTTCAAGTGCCGGATATGTTTCCGTGTTGGAGTTAGGAATGTTTTGTGGGCTTTCAACCATGGCATTTGCCGAAGCTATTCCTTCGGATGGATACGTGATTAGCATCGAACCCAATCGACGTTATATTGATATTGCGCAAAGAGCTTGGGAGAATAGTGAAAACCGTTATAAGATTGATATTCGGGCAAATTGGGCGCAGTTTGAGCTCCCTTTAATTATAAATTCAAACAAAACCTTCGACTTTATTTTTATTGATGCCGATAAAGAAAACTATCCCATTTATTATGATGTGCTGCTTCCACTATTGAGTCCTAATGGTACAATGATTTTAGATAATATGTACTGGTACGGTAAAACTCAGCATCAGCAAGATAAAAAAGGAGCAATCATTCATCAGTTAAATGAACAAATTAAAGCCGATAACAGAGTAGTTGCCACATTTTTACCATTAAGAGATGGTGTAGTTCTTATTAGGAAAAAATAAACTGTGTTATTGCACAGTTTAAAAATGAGCTTATGCACTTGGTGTTCTTTCTATAGAATTCTAATTTCAAAGTGCTAGGGTAAAGTTACGTATTGGTTTTTACGGAACACACACACAAAACCAATACGGAGAGTTAGAGTGCAAACCTCGATTGGAAACGGTCGGGGTTTTCTTATTTTACGATGAACAAAACATGTAGGTATGATGACAAAAAATGTATTGATATTGGATGATGATTCCTTGCATCGCCATTATATGTGCGATTTGATAAAACAACAAATAAGTGATACTACTCACGTTTGGGAGGCAGGAAACGCTCAAGAAGCACTTAAACTACTACAACTACATCAAATTGATTTGTGCATTTTTGATTTGCAATTACCGGATAAGTCAGGTATTGATGTTGCAAAAGAAGTGTGGGATAAAGACCCAAGCATGCGCATTTTATTTTGGAGTCAGCATTCCGATGAAATGTATGTTCGAAAGCTGTTCTCTATTGTTCCCGAAAAAGCAGTGTATGGTTTTTTGATTAAAACCGCTCTCGAAGACCAAATACTAAATGCTATTCAATACATTTTAGAATACGACCAATGTTGGATTGACCCAAAAATTCGTAAAGTAAAAAACACCACTTTCGACAAAAATACCGGTCTAACCGACGTTGAATATGAAACCTTAGTAGATCTTGCACTTGGATTATCGGATAATGCAATTGCTCAGCGTCGTTTTATTACAAAGCGAGGCGTTCAAAACCGTTTGGCCTCCTTATACTCCAAATTAGGAGTTACAGATGAGCAGTATGTGTCAGAAAAGTGGGGGAACTTATTCAGCCCAAGAACTAGAGCGGTTACGTTATGTTTTATTCGCGGATTGATTAATCAACAGGCTTTAGAGCAAGAAAATCACTATTTACAGCAGTGGACAAATAAATATGTGTAGAATTTTGTGGATACTATTTACTATTGGTTGCTATACCAAAGTAGTTAAGTTTTAATGCAAATGATAAGCTAATTCGAGCATATCATAGAATCCGACGAAATACAAATAAAACCCGATAAAGCCTACAAGTATCACAAAATAGGGTATTCCGGTTTTTAACCAATCCATACCTTTTGCTTTTCTGCCCGATTTGAAAATATCTAACAGTGCAAAAAAGTAAGAAAAGAAAACTACAATAAGGTATAAAACGCTAAATACAATAATCCAAAACCCACTCACATTATTAAAAAAAGCATTAACTACAAGCACACTCAACAATAAATTCATTAATTGAGGCCATAAAATTAACGTTGCAGGTTGATGAATACTTTTAAAATCTGAAAAAACAATAAATAGCCACACTATTAATAAACCTGTCAATAAACTGTAATGTATAAAACCAAATAAAAATTGACCCATTTTTGTGCTAACAAAATAGGTCAGATAAGGAAATTCAGTAGTTAAAGCTTGTAGTCCCAAATCAGATAGAATGTGCTCGAAAAATAGAAGTGACATCATGCCTGCTAAACTCGATTGCACTAGCCCTGCTAATCCTGCTGAGAAGGCTAAACGAACCCGATTATCCATAATGTCAGTTGCAAAAAAAGCATGTGCCAGAAAATAACGCGAAACGGATTTTCTGTAGTTGGGTTCAAAGCTATAATGCAAACCAAATAAAAGAACGCACGACCAAAACAAGATGACCAAATAATCAGGATGAGATCGTTCCGAACGAGGTGCTTTTAATTCCAATAAGTTGGATGAATCCTTTAAAAAAGTAAGAATCCAATCGCTTATTTCTGATTGTTTAGTTTCATGAAAGATGAGCTCAGAGGGAAAAAAAATGGGTCTTCCTGCACTTGAAAACACAATTTCCTGAAACCTTCGGGCGGTTAGTGTTTCTGCTTTATCTCGATAAACCAATGCATCAAAGGAAGAGTTCGGTAAAGAAGCTAAGTGAGTGTTTTCGTGAATAGTTAAAAATTGATGTAGCCCAATGTGTTGTAATTTATCCGTTGAATCGGGTTGATGTATATAAAAAAGTTCGCGAGTAACAGTTGATTGTATTCGATACAGAAGCGATTGGATATCGTTTGAAAATGAGTTTTTATAAACGGAACCAAACTCAAAAATCCCAATAGATTTTATCTTGTCATAATTTTTGTAATAATAATGATAGTCTAATAATAAAACTTCAAAACGGTCATTATTTTGTCTTAGTTTTATTGGAGTGAGATACGATAATTCACATAAAACATGTACATCAAAATCATATCTATCTAAAACATCAAGTATATCCAGTGGAATTATTCCTTTTATAAGAATATCCTGATAGCCATTTTTCTGAAAGTAGGTTAATTCTTTCTGTGCCTGATTGGCATCCTGAGGTACCTTCCATTCCACACCAAAGCGAACACTGTCGGGAGGGGTTAACCAGGATACAAAAATCAGAATGAGTACGGCAAGATTCATTTAGATTCCAACGCCTTCACGTAATGGAATTTCACGCGTTTCTTTAAAGGAGCTTAATACAATATTTGAACGGGTTTTTTTAACACCATCCCAGGATTGAATCTGAGAAAGTAATCGCTCTAAGGTTCCGGTGTTTTTGGTTCTGATTTTTAATACATGGGATCCATCACCCGTAATGGAATGAACCTCCTGAATTTCGTCTAAAGCCATCGCACTATGAACAAATTTGGTGTAATTCTGCGAACCATCCACCTCAACAAAAATAAATGCAGTAATATCGAGATGAAATGCTTTGGCATTCAGAACAGCATGATACCCCTCAATTAAATGGCGCTCCTCTAGTTTTTTCATGCGTTCAGATACCGAAGGAACTGATAAATCAACCATTTCAGCAAGTTTATTTCGTTGTGTTCTACCGTTACGCTGTAACTCGGTAAGCATTTTAAGATCGATTTCGTCAAGATGATGACTCATACCCATTTTCCTGTGATTTAAAACTAAACTAATTAGCTGGCAAAGATAAATGATTTAAAAAAGTAAAGCACGAGGTAAGTCAAGACTTCTTTCACTTTGTGTGTTTAAAGTGATATTAATAAAATAGGATGCTGAAAAAAACTCATAATTGAACCTAATATCGCAGACAAATTTTGTAATTTTTGCTCAATCCAAAACTAAACATATAGATTGTAATTATGCTTGATATTGCTTTTATCCGCGAAAATCCTGAACTCGTTAAACAGGGAATGCTTAACAAGGGCGAAACAAAAACGGAGTTAATCACACAGGTGTTAGAACTTGATTCCGCATGGAGAAAAGCAACGCATCAACTAGATGAATTTCGTTCTCAAAGTAATGCGATCTCGAAAACCATTGGT
>CAZIQX010000029.1:12117-18886 GCA_964541325.1 uncultured Chitinophagales bacterium
GAGGGGAAAAAAGAGGAAGCCGAACAGGCTCGAAAATCATCTGCCGCATTAAAAGAGAACATCAAAGAATTAGAAACAGAAGAACAGCACTTGCTGGAAAAGCGAAACGAATTGTTACTTTACATTCCTAATGTGCCTCACCCAAGCGTTCCTGTTGGCAAGTCTGACGCGGATAATGTGGTGTTTTCTACTTGGGGGGAATGTATGCCAAAATCATGGAGACGCCCTCATTGGGATATCATTGCCGAAATGGGTTGGATTGATTTTGATCGTGGTTCAAAAGTTACCGGTGCCGGTTTTCCATTTTATTTAGGTGCCGGTGCACGATTGCAACGCGCGCTCATCAACTTTTTTCTGGATGAAGCAATTGCCGCAGGTTACATGGAAGTTCAACCACCTTTTTTTGTAAATGAAGATTCAGCGCGTGGAACAGGGCAAATTCCTGATAAAGAAGATATGATGTACACGATACCTCGTGATGCTTTTTTCGCTATTCCAACCGCAGAAGTGCCGGTAACCAACTATTTCAGAAGAGAAATTATTCAGGAAGCTGATTTGCCGGTAAAAATGGCAGCTTATACTCCCTGTTGGCGCCGTGAAGCGGGTTCTTATGGTAAAGATGTTCGTGGTTTAAATCGTTTACATCAATTTGATAAAGTGGAATTGGTGAAATTTGTGCATCCTGAAACCTCGTATCAGGAATTGGAGTCTCTTCGTGAAGACGCTGAACGTCTTTTACAGAAGCTTGGATTAGCCTATCGCACCTTGTTTATGTGTACCGGAGATATGGGTTTTACCCAAACCAAAAAGTATGACTTGGAAGTTTGGAGTCCGGGACAGGAGAGATGGTTGGAAGTAAGCTCTTGTTCTAACTTTGAGTCATTTCAGGCACGACGAATGATGGTGCGTTATAAAGACAAAAACGGCTCTGTGAATATTTTACAAACGTTAAACGGGTCTGGCTTGGCGCTTCCAAGAGTGGTTGCAGCTATCATAGAAACCTATCAACAAGAAGATGGTAGAGTTCGGGTTCCTGAGGTACTTAAGCCGTATATCGGACGTGAGTACTTGTAGGGGAGTAGCAATTTCTCGGCTTTGGTCGGATGCGGTTAGCCTGGTATTGCCTACCAAGTCGAGAAATTGCCTGATCAAATCACAAGGCTTTGACTGTTGGGTTTAGTATTTACGTAACTTATTAAGTGGATACTCAATAAAACACCAAATTCCTGAAAATGACCCGAAGGTAGTATGACCATAGCGATCTGTTGGTTAATACTACTAAAAGTGAATGTTACCACGCCACAGAGCATTGTTAATCAAGGCTTTGTGGCTTTTTTTTGATCTGAATTGCGGATTTATGCGGCCTCTGGGAGAAGAAATCCGAACGCAAACAGAAGAACCTGATGTGCTTTTGTATTGACCCCGACCACATTTATGTCTGGAATAGAACAAGAAAAGGAGGCTTGCGAGTAGCCCAACGTCCGATTCTGACTACAACCAAAACTGCAGCACGACTACCAACGAGAGAGTATGTGTCGATGCTTAGATACTATCAGAAACTAAGGTCATGTTCAGGAACCGCCGAATCCCGAAAGCAATCGGAATGTTCGGCGGTGAGAGAGGAACACTTCGTTACAGAAATGTAGTGGAACGGTTTACTCGATTAGTGGCTGCTGGTGTTCTAGTCGTCCGTGTCTTGCAACTCCTCTCAATATTGAGTTTTGTAACCAACTGTCCGAATGTTTTTGTGTCGGTTTGTGGGTTGGCGTTTTTTAAATTTTTAGAAGGGAAGGAGATTTTTAAATTTTTTCTTTTCAGCGTTGGACAGGCATAAGATGCCGGCAAGCTTTGGTTTGCGTGTCGGCTTGCGGGGCTTGCCAATGTGTATGATAGTGAAGGGTTGGCATTTTTGTCCAACCTTAATATTCTAATTTATTTCGTTCTGCTTCTTCATCCATTCGTTTTGCATCTGCTAAATAACCTTGCTGCATTCGTTTAAATATCTCAGCAACATTTGGGTATTTATTCTTAAAATCATTTGATAATTTCTCAAAGTATGCGGCTTTACCTCTTTCAATATCTCCACCATCAAAAGCACCTCTTGTTGAAGAGCCTCTTTTATTAAACATCGCAGAAGAATAACCGCTCTTCATGCTGTCTGAGTTTATTTCCTCAATAATTTGAAATATTTTTTCCTGAGGCCATTCTTGAATATTTTCAGGGTATGTAGCTAATACTTTTCCGATTTCAGAATCAGCAACATCTAATCTACTTGCTGATTCAGCTAACCTCCTTGCTTTTATAACCCAATCTTTTAACACTGCTTCATCAATAGAATTATCTTCTTTCATCCCCGGTATCTTTTTCCACGAATGAAGCAAATGGTAAGCTTGTTTTGCCCTATTTTGAATAGCTTCATCCGTAATTCCTTCTCTTTCTTTTTCCAATAATGTTTTGTCTTTTGGAATGTAAATCCACTTTAAAACCTCAATAAAAAAATCAGGGTTTTTTGCCAATTCCTCTTCTAAATTCTTGGGATTTCTTCTTGTTCCGTATGAATCTAAAATTGGAAGATAAAGCCACTCTAAATGAATGAGTGTTGATTTTTCAATATCTGTACGCTTGTCAAGTTCTTCAAAAATTCGTTCAATTTCATATCCTCTGAAACGTGGTGTTTCACTTGCTTCCTCTGTCGCAGCTTTTTTCAACATCTCTGAAAGCAGATTACTTGAAACTACGTTTGCGAAATGTGAAGCAGTATCTATTGCAGAAAAGAATCTTTTGTATTTCAAAAGCATTTCAATTCCAATTGCTTTTTCTTCATCGGTAATGTGATAAAAATGTGGATTGATGTTTTTCCAATATGCATTTTGTATTTCTTCATCTAATGAATCTACAAAATTCCATAATTGTTGATTTTGATTTAGTGGAATTAGAACATTAGAAAGTGCTTTGTTGCTAAAATTCTTTTCTTGTAATTCTTTGAATAATGATTTTATCCAATCAAAGTTTTCAATAATTGATTTGCGATAGATAAAGTTGTGAGCAAAACCAATAAGATTTTTATCGTCATACAAACATTTACAAACTGTAATAACATCTTCCTTGTTTGTGATTACACCAGCTAAAGCACCACCCAAAAGCCAAAACTCTTTAACTTGTTTTCGTAATTCTAAGGTTGCGTTTAAACCTAATTCTTGATGAAAAACTATTACTGCTGTTTTTCTTGCTTCATCAATCCGTTTTTGTTGTTGATCGTAACGTTTTTCTGATTCATTGGGTTCGTATCTGAACCCATCAGGAAACTCAGGCCAATGTTCATTGAAAAGCCAAATGTATTTTTGGATAATGTCTGTTGGTTGAAGTTTGTTATACAGATTTTCTAACCGTAATAACTCTGATTCGGGTAAAGCCCAATCGGTATCAGGATGAGACCTGTGATGATTTAAAATTCCCCTGATTGTTTCCCAAGTTGAAAATTTTTCCTGTTTGATATTTGGGTAAACTTCATCAGCCCAATCTAAAACTCTTTTTCTGTCTTTAGGAGAAAGATTGGTTGTTTCTTTTATGAGTTGAGAAAATTTTTCTTCATCATTATCAAAAAGGTTTATAAGCATTTCTATTACTGCTGAATGCGTATTCCATATTTCTTGATAAGTGTAAGTGAGATTGGTATTCTTATCAAACATTCGCCAACGCATTTTATGTGTTGGATGTGCTATGCCGTGATGGTCTGGAAGCATTCTAATTAAAAGAGCCCAACCTGATTCTTTTTCCTTTTCGGTAATGTATTTTAGAATTTCCATTCTTTCTTCATACGATGCGAGAGTTTGAAAATGCCAAGGTTTGAAAATTTCTGAAATACTATTCAGTGGTCTGTTTGATAAACTACCACCTGGGTCAAGTCTTGAAAGTTTAAGCAGTACCAAACTCGCATCCCTTAAATATTCGGGCAACCAACCCAAGTTTTCAAGTGCCCACAACAAACCAGTGTGGTGACTTGTTTTGTGCAAAAAACCATCTTTCTCTTTGAACATATCCATTATTTCGGGCTGTTCTTTTGCTAAAGAATTTTTTACTGCTTTGAGAAAACTTTCAGGCGATGCTTCTGAAATAAGGGGTAATTCGTGGTCAACGGAAATCCACATTTCTCCGCTTGCGTTGTTGAGTAAATCAAAAATGATATTATCAACCCAATTTTGTGGATTATTAAGATTGGGAATTTTTACTCCGTTCAATCGTCCAACTAAAATTAAAGATTGAGTTAGCCCTTCTCTTGACCAATTAGAGTATTTATTTCTTTTGTTGAAATAAGCCGCGAAACTGTTTTTGTTTTCGGGTTCAATGATTGGATTTCCGTTTTTGAACGCTAAAGAAAAACACTCTTGAATGTTTTGAAAATCTTTTGGTATAAGTTGAGAAGAAAGATTTGTCCATAAATCTAAAGGCGAAGTTAATCGCCAAGTTTCACCAATTTGAATGATTGGTGATTCTTCAAAATTCTTCCATTTGTTTAGTGTAACTAAATAGTCGGCATACTTCTGTTCAGAAAGTTTTTCAATCAGTTCAATATCGCCTACAAAAGTTTCGTTCCATCTACCCAATAAAAGTGCAGGGATAATTTCACGGATATTTTCTTTCTCAATCCATTTTGCTTTGTAGTGAGGAAAGCCAAGTAGTTTTTTAAGAATAGTAATGTTTCGCCCTGATTCTCTGGAAAATTTTTCAGCATCTTCTCTTGATATACCGCTTTCAATTAGTGATTTGATTTGTCCGTCTCTGTCAATTGTTGGTAGTGTGATAGTTTCCTGATTAAAATTATCATCTGCACCTAATGGAACTAAAACGTGATGCCCTTTGGCGACAGCCGCATAAAGAGGTTGAGCATCATCAAACCTTGGAATAAGATTTAATGCGGTATTAGTGTTAATTCTTATTCCACGAAAATTTCCTTCAGTATCTACGATTAGCGCTTTAGAAAAGAATCTGTCTGCTTCTTCAGGTTGAAACGTTTTTGCTGATGCAATAATGAAAGCAATTGCTTCATTTTTTGTAGATGCTTTTATTCCTTTGATTGTAGGTTCTCCTTGTAATGCTGATAACAACAAGTCCTTCTCATATTCTCTGCCTGCAATTACACTTTCAGGTGAAAGAACCAATCCTTTCGCCCCGATTGACCACTCTTCCCAAAATTCGTCAGCGGTCATTATTCCATCAAATGGATATGTTCCAACTCCATCTTGCGAAGCAAGCCAACGTGAAACAGATAGTGCATTATCAAGCCATTGCTCTAAGTCTATTGAATCATATACTTTAACATCTTTCCAATGATTTTCCGCTTTCTTTGCTGCAATCCATTCGTCTTTTTTTGTCCAAAGTCTTGGTGTAACAAATATGAAAACAGAATCGCTTGGTGTAAATCCTATTGGATTCTTTTTTCTTTTATCATAATCATCATCGGCTTTTCCTTTACAATCAGACGAAGTGCCAAATTCCCATAAAGAAGTTCCTTGAGGCACGTAAGCTGTTTCAGTTTCACAATTCACAATACCATCCCAACCTCCAATATAGGATGCACTGCCCGAAGGAAGATTTACTTTTGTGCTTGCAGGTGTTGTTGCTCTTACCAATCTTGAAATTAGATAAGGCAGGACAGCTTTTGAAAAGGTAGTATCTGCCCAATTTTCGAGATTGTTTCTGGTTACTAGTTTCATTCTTAATTTTTTTATCTCGGTCCCATAAATCGGTCTCCGTTAAAATGTATCATATGGTCAGGTACTTCCATTAACCAAACTTCTGTTTCCCAAGCAATATTATTTGTGTGTTTTTTAAACTCTGACATATCAGGGAAAGCCGTTACATAAACCTTTCCGACTTTACAGTTTTTCAAAAAATCTTCGAGTTCTAAAAGTCGTTTCGGAGAAACAGGACCGTGTGAAGTAACAGCTTCAATTAGAAACAACCACTTTCGTTTGTTGTCATAGATTACAACATCAGGCAGTTTGCTATGCTGGTCAATCGGTATTCCTAAATCCTTCAATCCTTTCTCGTCAACAATCAGGTCTTTCTTTGCTGTGTCACCTAAATAAAGAAGTGTTCCACCATTGGCAAACCTTGGGGCGAACTGTTCAACTATCGCGGCTTGAACTTGATTGTGTTTCCCAGCGGATAGTTTTATTGTTTTTCCGTTTTGAAGGGTGACGGGAATTTGATTTAGTTCTCTTTCTTTTAAATAGACCTCCGAAAGTTTGCCAACTGTATCAATGAAGTTTTTCAAAGCCTTCTTCCATTTTCTTGTTTTATATGTTTTTACGACTTCCAAAACTTCGGTAGTCAAAGCATAATGAGCTCTTGGACTATTAACTGGTAGACTTGGATTGTCTGGATTATAGTCAACAACTCTTGCCTGAACGAATTGGTGAAGCACTTGCCTTCTAAATGTTTCTCGTGTGTTTGGCGCATAAGATTTACCATAGTTTTCATTAACGAAAGTCATAATGCCTTTTGTAACTCCTAAACTTTGGCGTGTTGCTTTTGCCCATTTGTCATTTTCTTTGATGTTGCAAATTGCTAAAAATGTCAAAGCCGCCATTTCATTGTATTGTGCTGGCGGCAGTCCTAACGCTTTTAATATCTCTTGTGCTTCTTCTATTTTACTCATATCAGTTCATTATTACTTCCAATTCAAAAATCTCGTTGACAATACTGTTTACATTATTCATTGAGTAGTCATTAGATAGTATGATTTTATTGCCTATTTCTTTGATGT
>CAZIQX010000029.1:18896-19232 GCA_964541325.1 uncultured Chitinophagales bacterium
TTAATGGTGGAAATCTGATTTCTCCCAATTCTGTAGCACTTACATTTACATTTCCGTTAAAGATTTGGAAGTAAGTGTTAAACAATTCACTGTTGAGCAACGCACAAAGTCCAACTACTTCGTCTCTGTCTAAATGCCCATCCTTCCTGTATATGTAGTTTACTTTGTTTTCAACTCCGATATAATCCGATTTGGCATAGTTGCAGAAATAAGGTGCTGCAATCAATCTGCTTTTGTCGTCTTTGGTGCTAAATCGCCTTAAAAGAATATAGTTCTTGTTAGGGATCAACAAAGATTTTGAACCGTTTTCTATTCTTATAAATTGTCCTTTCTCTT
>CAZIQX010000029.1:19242-20688 GCA_964541325.1 uncultured Chitinophagales bacterium
TGAAATTTTTATATTGAAATCAGTCAAAACATTTTCCCAAGAAGAAACTAAACTCAAAATACTTTCTTCTTTGTCGCTTGTCGGCAAATGTAAAATTTTCTCCTTTGAGTTAAGGTCAATGAGCTCCGAAGAATTGAAATATTTTATTGATGGCTCAAAAATGTCTTTAATTCCAGCACTTGAAGAAACAAGTACTTTCTTTTTTGAGTCTATTCCTTCTCTGATTGCTTTAATTACAACCGTTTCTTGCAAAACACTGTCACGATTGAACGTGTCTTTTCGAGAATTGAATAAGTGTATCTTTTCAATCTGAACTGAATTGAAAAACAACTCTCTAAACGCTTTGAAATAGTTACCAGAAGCAAAACTTCTCGGTGTGATAAAAACTAGTTCGCCATTTTCAGAAAGTAATTTAGCAGCAATTCCCATAAAAAATGAATAGATATTGGGTTGTCCGCTAACTAATTCTTGCGAAGCAATTACCCTTTTATCATCTTTAGAAAGCTTAAAATAGGGTGGGTTCGAAATGATGATGTCGAAATTTTTATCTACGCTCTTTGTTTCTTCAAACAAACTTGGTAAACTATTTCCTTTAAGAACAGTTGCATTTTCCAAAACAAAATCAGTGCAGTGCAAAGTATAGTTAAATTGTATTCCTTTATTTGAAAGCCAATTTTTAAGGTAATCAAGTGCTTTTTGTGAATATGGAATTAACTCTCGGTCGGTTTCATAAGCTACTAAATCAATTTGTTCAATACCGTTCTGTGATTCTATTAAATGCTCAACCAAAGCACAAGACAAAATAGTTGTACCGCAACCTGGGTCTAAAATTTTGATTCTTGTTTTTGAAAGGTCGCAAAAGGAAGCTAGAAGTCGAGCGATCGGAATAGGAGTGAAAAATTGTCCGTTGACTTTCTTGTGTGAAGTGGTTACATGTTGAGTGTAATAAATACCCAACCTGTCTGCAAAGTAACTTGGCAGTTCTAGTTTGATTGGTTTGATATTTATTGTTTTACTCATTTCGCAATGTTTTGATGTATGCTACTTTTTCCTCTGCGACTTTTAAAATATTCAAGTCTGCTTCTTCTTCCAGAACTTTGTAAGCAATCTGGTCACTCAAAAATTCTTCGCGTAATTCCTTTTCGTTAACTTCAAAAAAATCAGCGATATTTTTGATTAATTGTTTTACGCTCGCCATTAAGGACAAATTTTGTCCAAAGATAAGAACTCTTTTTAAATGGACATAAAAAGTCCACAAAAAAGTTTTGCACATCTTATTTAGTCGAGCGTTGGAAAAATTTTAGCTCTTTTGGTTTTGTGGAGGGTCAGCTTGTGTGTCGGGGAAAACCAAATGTGCCGTTTGAGCGGCTGGCTGAAAGAAATTATAAAAAATGCGAAGGGCGGGCTTTTTCGTTCTTTTTTGTCACCTGCCCCAATAGCAAAATA
>CAZIQX010000030.1:0-16991 GCA_964541325.1 uncultured Chitinophagales bacterium
CCTTACTCCTTACTCCTTACCCCTACTTTACACCTTCCCAAAATCACCATTACGCTTTTATTTTCAACACTTTAGGTAAACAAGTTAAGGTAATAGGTAATTTCCCCGGAGTTTCACCATCTAATTCAATACGCATCGAATGATTTGATTTAATTGTAATTGACTGAGTTCTGAATTGTTTGACTTTCGCATGTTTAAGATGCCCTCCATAATACACTTGTCCATTCACAGCCAATAATTCAGGTTTAGAAAAATCATGTAACATAATCACATCAAACTCGCCATCATCAAGCAAAGCATGTGGGGCTACTTTCATCCCTCCTCCAAAATACATTCCATTTGCCACAGCCATGATATTGATGTTAAACTCTCCCATATCTAAACCATCAGCCAAAATGCGAACGTTTTCCGGTTCATGCGTTAAAATTCCCTGAACACCTGAAATCATAAATGCAAATGTACCCCCTAACTTTTTACGCCACTTGGAAGCATTCACTTTATCAGCAACCACATCACTTAAGCCTAAACTAGCTACATTATCAAAATAGCGAGTTTGAGTAAAACCAAAATGGTCTTGATATTCACATTTTCCGGCATCAATCCAACGAACGGAACCAAGTTGAATTTGATGCAATGCTTGTTCTAAATCGCCTTTCAGACCAAAATTTCGCCGAAAATCACCACCTGTACCTGATGGCAATACAGATATCAGTACATCTGTATTCAGTGGCTTATCTTTTTCAAGATATCCATTAACAACTTCATTAAAGGTGCCATCTCCCCCCACGGCAAAAATATGTCCATATCCTTCACGAATAGCTTCTCTTGTGAGCTCAGAAGCGTGTCCGACAGCCGTAGTTTCTGCAATTGTAAAGCCCGTAAACGTTTTAGATATCAACGATTTAAGACGTTGTAGTTTAGCGCCGGTTTTCCCGCCCGACGATACCGGATTAACAATAAAAAATGCTTTCATATAGAGGAGTCCAACCCATGCTGTTTTGTGCAAAGTAAGCATTTGTTGACTCATCACTCAATAGCTTATGCACTTTTCACGGTGGATTATTGCAGAGAATTGTATTTTGTGCCGAATTTTAACCTAATACAAACATTTTGGTAAAGATTTTATTCATTGGTGATGTAGTTGGTGAGCCCGGTTTGGCTCTCATGGACACCATTTTTCCTTCATTAATTCAAAAACATAAACCCGATTTTGTCATTGTAAATGGTGAAAACTCACATGAAGGAATGGGAATCAATGAACAAATTGTAAAGAAATTTTATCGACTTGGCGTACATGTAATTACGGGCGGTAACCACAGTTTTGCAAAATGGAAAGTGTTTCCATACATGAAAACTGATCCTAGTTTGTTACGTCCCTATAACTATCCCGAAGGCTCACACGGTTACGGTTACGGCGTTTTTGCTATACCACATACCCAACTGAAAATTGGTGTAATGAATCTTCAAGGACGCACATTTATGTTGCCTATTGACGATCCTTTTCGAGCTGCTGATAAACTTATAGATGAAATCAAAAAAGAAACCAATCTCATTTTTCTTGATTTTCATGCTGAGGCAACGGCAGAAAAAATGGCAATGGCGTGGCATGTGGATGGACGAGTATCAGTAATGGTTGGCACGCACACGCATATCCCTACCGGTGATATGCGCATTTTACCAAAAGGGACAGGTTATATTACCGATGTTGGGATGACCGGGTCGTTTGATTCTGTTATTGGTATGGAAAAAAAAGCAGCGATGAAGCGTTTTATGCAAGCTTTACCTGAAAAATATACCGGCGCAGATGGAGATAATCGGATTTGTGGCATTATTGCTCAGGTTGATGAAAACACCGGTAAATGTACATCCATGCAACAACTTATTTTCCCTAGTTTTAACACCGGCACCCCATGATTCGCGCTGAACACGTTTACAAATCTTTTGTTGATAAAAACGGCGAAAAACTTACCATTCTTCAGGGCGCATCCTTTGAAGTTGAAAAAAGCTCTATGGTATCCATAGTGGGAGCATCCGGATCAGGTAAAAGCACCTTACTCCATTTACTTGGAGGATTAGACCAACCCGATTCCGGCACAATATGGATTGAAAATCAAACAGTTTCTACGCTAAGAGGCGATACTTTGGCGCATTTTAGAAATAAAAAAGTGGGTTTCGTTTTTCAATTTCATCATTTACTTCCAGAGTTTACTGCATTGGAAAATGTAGCTATGCCAGCTATGATTTCCGGCACCTCTCAAAAAATTGCACTTAATCAAGCAAGAAATTATTTAGACTTAGTAGGTCTCTCTCATCGATTGAATCATCGTCCATCCGAACTTTCCGGTGGTGAGCAGCAACGCGTTGCGATTGCACGTGCATTAATTAACGAACCGGCTGTTTTATTAGCTGATGAACCTACAGGTAATCTCGATCTGCATAATTCGAGTATCATCTTAGATTTATTTTTTGATGTTCAGCAAAAGACCGGAGTAACAATGGTGTTGGTAACTCACGATATGAACATTGCTGAAAAAACCAATCGTGTTTTTGAATTAATTAATGGAAATCTTGTTTGAAGATTAAAATTTATAAAAATAAACACCATATCAAGACAAAAACAAATAATAACTATCACTTACATGAATACTTGATCCCTCTTACTGAGGTTGGTTCATAAATATTAAGAAATCACTACTGTCCAGAAAAAATGGCATAGTTAGAACAACTTGTTTTTAGGATTAAATTAGGGTGATATGTTTGAATTATACTTTAGGGTAAGCCCCCTTAGGTGAGACAGAGTTGGGAATGAGCTTCTTCAAATACAGTCAATCTGCCATCGTCGTTTGTTGAGCTGACATACAATTCAGGCTCTATGTGCATATTTTTGGTGATGAACTCCAGTACTTTTCCAATTTTAGGATTACAAAATACGAAATATCGCTGCGTGCTCAGCAGATTATAGTCTATAGGGTAACAAACCAAAGCAACAGAGAGGATACTGTATTGGAGGGCCTTTGGTAACTTCTTTGAACGAGCTGAGTTTATAACCAAACTGGCATAAAGCATAGAGATTAGATGCTGATCGGTGGTAAAAGAATTGGTGTATCAATTAGCTTGATGTTTATTGATATGCTTGGACAGAGGAATGTATTTGAGTAATTCCAGGACTTGAGCCAATAGTGACTGTCCGGTAAGATGAGTAGATTTGTCCATGGTATTCTATTTTTTTGCTGACTTAAAATACCACTATGAAAGGCAAGTCTTTATTCAAGTTTTGCCTTACTTTTTAATTATCGTTTCCTAACACCATTGCTTAAGAAATGCAATCTCTTAATATTTATGATTAAATGATTAGTCGGTTACTAACTCGCAAATCGAATTATCAATTTGGTTTGTAAATCAAAAATTTGGTATTGGACAAACCTTTGTGAACATCTCACCGCGTGCTTTTTTGATAAGTTTTTTTTGAAGATTACACATAAAAGCTAACAGACAAATCCACTCTAAATCATAAAGAAGCAAGGTGGATAAGTTGCTGGAGTTTTATTTAAGTCTAAATCAAGAATTACGGCAAATCACGAAGGTGTATTTGACGTAATTTTCGGATCGAACTTAAAGATTTAGGCTAAAACCTATTTCCATTTACACACTACATCGCACAACAATGAGGGGATTCGTAAATAGTATTAGTAAGAATTAAGACAGACTAAACAGCTGGATACACTCAAAGACTGACTTGCAGTCATTCCAAAGGCTTTTTTTACAGTAGAAGTTGAATGGCGCTACACATTCAACAAATACAAGAATTAAAATATTCAAAAATTGTAAAATGCTCACCTACAAAAATGGTTAATTCATAACTATTAAAACGATTTTTAAATTGTAGTTATTTTTTTTAACTTTACTGGTGCGAATAATATTATTTTTGAATATGGAATTATAAAAAATGAATGCCGGTTATTAATGAGAACAAAAGAAAGCAAAGAAGACGAAAAAAAACGCAGAAAAGACCTTATTATTCAAGCAGCAATAACTCTGATTCAGCAAAAAGGTTTTGAAAACACAACCATGGATGACATTGCTCAGCAAGCTGAATTAAGTAAAGGAACCTTGTACCTTTACTTTACCGATAAAACGAATATTCATTTTGCCATCAAGAAGAAAGCTCTCATTTTGTTAAACAAAAGGCTTCAAATTATCCTACAAAAAGATTATAACGGTGCAAAAATGATCAAAGAAATGTTGTCCGAACTTTTTGATATGGTAGAACAAAATAAGGCCTTTACCCAAGCAATGATGCTTTATGAACATCATGTTAAATCTGATCAAATCCATAGCACTGAAGAACAAGACTGTTATATATTACAATCAGAACTCATGATGTTGATTTTACGCGCCGTTCAAGTAGGATTATTAGATGGAAGTATGCAATCGAATGTTCCACCTAAAGTATTAACCTTAATTATTTTAAATCAACTCACCGGAATACTGACACTTGTACTTTCCCCTAGCCCTCAAAAACAAAGAATCTTAACCGAGCATAACTATTCAGTAAATCATCTTATGGAAGTTTTTTTGAACAATTTATTAAACATAAACGAGTAAATGCATATCAACCATAAAACCAACCAGAATGCATAATCAACCAAATAAACACGCATCGGAGACTAATTTCTTGAAAATACAAGCGCTTGTGGCACTTTTATCTTTCATTAGTTTCCTTACTCCTGCTTTCTCACAGATTGCAACAACCCCAGCTGAGTCGTCGGAACAGCAACTGATTGACTTAGAGCAAGCTATCCATATGGCCTTGGCTAATAATTCCCAAATCAAACGAAGCTTATTAGCACTTAAAACCGCAAATGAGCAAATTCGAATGGCATGGGGCAACGTAATGCCTTCCATTTCTGCGAATATGAATTATACACGCAACCTCGAAATACCGGTCAACTTTTTGCCTGCTCAAATTTTCGACCCGACAGCTCCAGCAGATTTATTAGTACCTATTGCATTTGGTACCGATAATAACTGGAATGGCGGCTTATTGGTATCTCAGACTCTTTTTGACGGGCAGTCTATTATTGGTATCAGCAGTTCCGAATTGTATAAGGCGGCACAAACGGAAGGTTTGAGAGCTACTGCACAAGGAATTGTTACTCAAACTCGCATTGCATTTTATCAAGCATTAGTTTCAAAAGAGCAATATAGATTGATTCAATCACAATACAATCGTTTGAAAATCAATCTCGATGATTCAAGACAATATGCTAAGCAAGGATTTACTGATGATTATTCGGTATTATCATTGGAAGTTCAGCTTGCAAACATTGAACCACAGCTCACTAAGGCTACTTATCAAATTGAAAAAGCCAAGCAAGAATTGCTGAGTGTGATAGGCTTACCCATTAATTTACCCATTGATATTAGAGGTAATCTTGCTGAGTACCAAATTTTATCAGTGGATGTAGTGTCGGAGCAAAATCGTGCTATTAAAGAAATTGACCGATTAACACCTATCCCTTTGGATGATGAATCCCTCTTTGTACAAGATGCTCTTACCCAAAGAGGCGATTTGCGTGTTCTTGACATTCAAAAAGATTTGCAGGGTAAACTATTAACTGCTGAGAAGACTGCCTTTCTGCCAAAATTAACCGCCAATTACAATCTTTTTTGGACATCCGCACAACCCGGAACACCAGATTTTTTTGGAGATAAAACCAACCGTGCACGAGCGCAAACATTAGGAATTGGATTGCAAGTACCTATTTTTACAGGTTTTAAGCGTCTATCGTCAGTCCAAATGGCTAAAATTCAACTTAAAGATGCTGAATTGCAAATAAGGCAGGCGCAACAAGATGCACAAAAAGAGATCTTTTCAGCTCGTCTTAATTTAAGAGAAGCCTTACAAACCAACGATGCATTAAAAAAGGCTCTTGAACAGGCAAAAATCGGTTACGAAAGAGCTCAGATTCGCTATAAAAATGGCGTTGGCTCTCAAAAAGATGTAACCGATGCCGAATTACAATTACATCAGGCTGAAATCAATTATGCGCAAATGGTATCCGGTTACCTAATATCTAAAGCCTTATATGATATGGCAATTGGACAGGTACCTCTTGTTGGATCAGATATACAGACAATCAAAGAAAAAATTGAAATAAACTAAATGAAACCCTACACCATGAAATCACCCCTTTATTTATTTGCACTTTTAGTTATTGCTAGTGCTTGCGGAAATAGCTCAGTGGACGGAGATGTTGTCCAAACCAAGCCAAAAAAATCCATTCCTGTTTATGTTCAGGAAATACAGCCTTCCACATTTCGCCATTACCTTACTGTTCTTGGCAATGTTGAATCGGATAAAACCATTCTCATTGCACCAAAAGTGGCCGCAACCGTTGAAAAATTACATGTAAGAACAGGTGATATTGTAGCTCAAAATACTATCTTAGCCACCCTTGACTCAAAAATTATTCGAAATCAGATAGAGCAAGTTGAAACTCAATTAAAGTTGGCTGAAACCATTTACGAACGTCAAAAAAATTTACGTGAGCAAAATATTGGTTCTGAAGTAGAATTTTTACAAGCTCAGACTCAATATGAATCAGCCAAAAGTCAATTAGCCGTTTTAAATGAGCAATATGCAAACTACTTTATCAGAGCAACCATATCGGGAACTGTGGACCGAGTAGATCTAAAAGTTGGTGAATTTGCAAGTCCGCAAATGATTGCATTCCAACTCACTAACTTAGATGCGCTAAAAGTAACAGCTACCATTTCCGAAGATTATATTGCGCGAGTTGACCCAACAGACAGTGTTGAAATTTATTTTCCCAGCATTGATGAAACCATCCAAACAAAAATTGATGTCGTAAGCCAAGCTATAAATGCTTCAAATAGAACCTTTACTGTGGAAATCTATATTACGAACCTGAACGGTAAAATTCGACCAAATATGATGGCAAAAGTTAAGATTAATGATTTGCTTCTACAAAATGTTATTGTTGTTCCTGTGCAATCTTTACAAATTGAACTGGGGAAACAACTCATATACGTAGCCGAAAAAGTAAATGATTCGTGGGTAGCTAGATCCAAACCGGTGACAGCAGGATTGTTTTATGATACCGATTTAGTGATTGAGTCGGGTCTAAACTTTGGAGAATTACTGATTACGGAAGGCTTCGGAAACCTGGTAAGCGGTGCATCCATTTCAATTCAGGAAAAATAAATTCATTGCGAGAAAAGAACATGAATTTTAAAGAATTTAAATTATCTAGTCTGGCAATTAATAACAGCACAACGGTTTACTTGTTAACCGTATTAATTACCATTATTGGCGCATTTGCTTATATAGTATTACCAAAGGAATCCTTTCCTGAGGTTGAAATCCCCATTTTCAATGTCGTTACAATTTATGCCGGTGCATCCCCATCCGACATAGAAAATGTAATAACACGCCCAATCGAACAAGAATTAAAAGGGATTGATGGCATTGATAAAATTAGTAGTGTTTCCAAACAAGCCGTTTCTATCATCACGGTTGAGTTTGTAACCGAAAAAAATAAATTGGTTGCCCAACAAGAAGTAAATGACGCGGTAGATAAAGCTCGAGCAGAGTTACCACTCAACCTTACTCAAGAACCGCAGGTTAATGATTTTAACTTAGACGACCAGCCTATAATCAACATTAACTTATCCGGTAATTATGATTTAGTTGAGTTAAAAAAATTCGCTGATGAGATTCAGGATAGATTAGAAAGTCTTCCTGATGTAAATGAAGCTGAAATTGTGGGCGCTCTTGAGCGTGAAATTCAAATCAATGTGGATTTGAATAAAATGCTCGCCAACAACCTTACATTCAATGATATTCGCACAGCGGTTACTTCCAAAAATGTTACCATTTCAGCCGGCCAGATTGATATAGGGCCTTCTGAACGTTCTGTTCGTGTTGATGGCGAAATTGACCAACCTCAGGAATTAGAAACTCTCATTATTAAAAACAAATATGGCGACCCCGTTTACCTGAAAGATATTGCCACCATAGTGGATGGATTTGCTGACCGTGAAAGTTATGCCAGTTTAAACGGCGAGCCAGTAGTAACCGTCAATGTGAAGAAAAAAAGTGGGGGTAACTTAATTGAAACCTCTGAAGCAAGTATTGCCATCGTTGAAGAGTTGCAAGAAACACAATTTCCACAAGATTTAAAGGTAACGATAACCGGTGATCGCTCTGAGACTACTAGAGACAGTGTTTCAAACTTATTTAACACAGTTATTTTAGGCTTTTTCTTTGTTGTATTAGTTTTAATGTTCATCATGGGCGTTCAAAATGCGGTTTTTGTGGGCTTGGCCATTCCACTTTCTTCCTTAATAGCCTTTGCGGTAATGCCTCCATTGGATTTTAGCATTAATATTGTGGTTCTTTTTGCTTTAATTCTTGGCTTAGGAATTGTGGTAGATAATGCTATTGTAGTGGTAGAAAATATCTATCGATACGTTACCAAAAGTGAACTAAGTAAAGTAGATGCAGCTAAAAAAGCTGTCGGTGAAATTGCGGTTCCTGTTATTGCGGGTACCTTAACTACTATTGCTCCTTTCTTTCCATTGCTTTTCTGGAGTGGAATCATCGGGAAATTTATGATTTATTTACCGATTACCTTGATTTTAACTCTAGTAGCCTCTTTATTGGTTGCGCTCGTCATGAATCCGGTTTTTGCTGTATCATTTATGAACGACGATGAAGACCACTTAACCCAGAAAAAAGAACATGACCATAGATTTATCCTTATTATTTCAGGAGTGATGGTTGTTTTGGCCGGTATAATGTACCTGAGTGGCGGGATATTCTTAGCTAACTTATTGGTATTCATTTACCTGTTATGGGTTTCAGAAAAGTATGTACTGCAACCTTTAATTAGAAAATTTAATCATTCTGTACTACCCAGACTTGAAAAGTATTACCATGATATCCTTCAATTCATTTTAGTGGGTAAAAGACCTTGGATTATCTTAGGTTCTACGGTTATTTTTCTGTTATTTAGTTTCTATTTATTGGGAATTTTCACTCCTAAAATAGTATTCTTTCCTGAAAATGAACCTAATTTCGTTTATGTGTATAATGAAATGCCTGCTGGTACCGATTTGGATGAAACCTATCGTGTTACCAAGCTCATTGAAGAGCGTGTTTACAATGTAATTGGAGAAAATAATCCTATTGTAAAATCTGTTATTTCTAACGTTGCCATTGGTGCGAACCCATCCCAAAGTATCGACCCGACCCCTTCTCCGACGAAGAGTAAGGTAACAGTAGAATTTGTCGATTTTCAATACAGAAATGGGGTTTCGACCAAAGATCTATTAACTGAAATCAGAAATAAGTTACAAGGTATTCCGGGAACTATTATAACCGTGGAAAAAGAAACGGCCGGACCTCCAACTGGTAAACCGATTAACATTGAAATTAAAGGGCCAGATGTTGAACAAATCATTGTTTTGTCCAATCAATTCAAAAAACACATTGAAAGTCTAAATATTCCGGGAATTGAGGAGTTACGCTCTGACCTTCAAGTCAACAATCCGGAAATTATTGTGGATGTTGATCATGAAAAGGCCAACCTCTTCGGCATCAATAACGCACAATTGTGAAGTACTATTCGTACTGCTTTATTGGGCGACCCTATTTCAACGTATCGTGAAGATGAAGACGAATATGACATTACCCTACGCCTTCAAGAAGCAGACCGCTCCAATATAGTTAAATTGATGAACATCCCAATTGCAACAAAATCCGCGGATATTCCTATTTCTGCAATTGCGACTGCCAAATTAGATAATAGTTTTGGAGCCATAAACCGAATTGATTTAGATCGCGTCGCCACCTTGTCGTCGAACGTGTTGGCAGGTTATAACGCCAATGAAATCAACAACGAAATTGAAAAAGCCATCAAGGAAATTAATATTCCAAATGGATACTCGATTTCATTAACCGGTGAACAAGAAGAACAACAAGAAACCGGTCAGTTTCTGATTGTGGCTCTTTTTGGAGCTGTTGCCCTCATTTTCTTAATTCTGGTAGCTCAATTCAATTCCATTGCTAAACCACTCATTATTCTGTCTCAAGTTGTATTCAGCTTGATTGGTGTATTTATTGGATTTGTAACCTTTGGCATGGATATCTCTGTTGTACTTACCGGTATGGGTATTATTGCGGTTGCCGGTATTGTAGTTAAAAACGGAATCATTATGATTGATTTCATTGATGTACTTAGAAGGGAAGGAAGAGAATTAAAAGAAGCTGTTGTTGAAGGTGGTGCAACTCGTTTGAACCCTGTAATTTTAACGGCCGCATCAACTATTCTTGGGCTAATTCCATTAGCTATGGGCTTAAACATAGACTTCTACGGTTTATTTGCCGACTTTTCACCCAATATTTACTTTGGGGGTGATAATGCAAGCTTCTGGGGACCTTTAGCATGGACTATTGTTTTTGGTCTAGCTTTTGCCACATTCTTAACTTTATTCCTTGTGCCCTCAATGTATTATATCGGAGCGAATACCAAACATTGGTTCATGAGTAAATTTAAAGCATCTTGATTATCACCAAGAATCACGAGTAGCAAAAACTAAAAAAGCCTGAATAATAAATTATTCAGGCTTTTTTAGTTTTTAAAAAGTACTCAATACTCAACTTCAGCCAACAAAGTCTTGTAATGATGAGCTATTTGACTGTTTTTGATAAGTTGAAAATAAGTGGTTATGGGCAACTATTGTTTTAAAATTGGCAATATTGGAGATATCTAACCACATTAAAGCAAACCAATACTCATCATAGATTAACTATAGATTAAACTATAAAAGCGCTTTTTTATAAAATTTTGGTATTTTTTAGCTCGGGAAACAAAATGTATTACTAACTGTTTGTTACCCAACTAAATTTTAAATCTTATATAGGGGTATAAATATGACCAAAAGAGAGGTTTCTGATAAACTAAGCGTTTTTCGCATGGACTTAAAAAAACACTATCGTGTTCAACGTTTACGTTTTCTCAATTCAGATGAAAACGCTGTAACACTTGTGGTGGCATTTGACACGGAAACCACCAATCAGGTGCTTACACGTAAAGAGCTGGAGATTTGGCTTTCTGGAGTTTTAAAATGTAAGGCTAATGTGCTCATCGAAGAGTACGTACGTCAGTTTATGCGTCGTACCGAAGACAACCTGATTTTGAATTAACAAAAAAGCCATCTAAATGATGGCTTTTTTGTTATAAACACCTACAACCCTAACACTTCCACGCCTTGATTAAACACAATATCCACCGGGATATTGGCTGTGGCTAAACGATTCAAATCGGCTTGTAATTCGGGCTTGATTACACCGTGCGATTTCATAAACTCGGTTACGCGCTCATAATCTCCATCTCCTTGAATCGATAAAATAACTTCGGATAAGGAATCCATGGCTTCACGCATTTTCACAAAATCAACGTTATACACTCCATTGGCATCTTTTGTAAAAGCACCCTTTTCCTGAAAGTAATTGAAGCGCAACATATTGGCTCTACCATGCGCACTTGCAGCTCCAAATCGAACGGAACGGAAAATACCCGCCATGAAAGTAGTATAATGCTCTTCCAAAGAACCTTCTACCTCTCCCGCTTCAATTAATTTGGTAACCATATACAAACCTAAGATATCAGCTTTACCTTCTTCCAAAGCTGATGCCTGTTCTTTTAAGGCTTCTCGAACGGTACCTTTTCCATTGATGGTATTTTTAATACCCAAACCATGCGCTACTTCATGAAACATAGTATTATTAAAAAAGGCATCAAAAGTGATATACTTCCGTTGACTTTCCTCAATTAACACATCTGCAATCGGTAACATAATTTTATCAAATTTTGCTTTCATCGCATTTTTGAGTTGCAATCGACGTGTACCCTTATTTAATTGAACTTCTTCATCATTGGGTAAGTTAATCGCTATCGTTTTAGAACCGGAATTGCAATCTCCCGCATAATACACCACATCATAAGCATTCAAATCTGAATCGGTTCCGGGCATTTCATTTTTATAGGATTGTGGAACTGGCAACCCTTTTTGTAAGTCAGGTAACATTCCGGCGTATTTAGCCAAACGATCACTCCATGTTTTATCCTTAATCAAAACATACGCTTCATGAGCCGCTTTATACCCAAATAATTGATCTTCATAGGTTTCGATAGGGCCTATGACCATATCAATTCCATTGGTTTTCATATCCATCCAAGCATAATCCGATGCTTGATATTCATCATCCAATAACGCTTCAGCACGTAAGTTTAAATAGGTCTTA
The DNA here is from genome assembly GCA_964541325.1 of uncultured Chitinophagales bacterium. GTDB lineage: Bacteria > Bacteroidota > Rhodothermia > Balneolales > M1805 > M1805. Next base: position 12,335 of record CAZIQX010000030.1, read on the forward strand.
AGTCCGGCATCATCCGCTAGTTCAGCCGCTTTTTGCAACAATTCAGCTGCTTTTTCATGTTCTTCCTGAAATGCTACATGATAAGGCACCGTAATTAATTTTCCGGCTGCATCACGTCGAACTAACGTATATAACGATTTTTTATCAGGGTTTTCCCAAGCCTCAAACTCTTCTTTAGTCATATCTTTGGGATAAAAATTTGCTCCTTTAGGTTTAGCACTATAACCTGTTAGAAATGGTTCATTATTGGTTAAACGATCCCAAGGCCCATAATTTATGCTTACTAAATCACGAGTCACTGCTAAGTCTAAATATGAAAAATCATTTTTATCCCCATAAGCCTGCTTCCAAAACACATCGTCCATTAATTTAGCCGCCTCAATCAGTAAAGGAATCATTTTTTTCTCATTTTCTGATAGCTGAGAAATATCTGCACTAAGTGTAAACTCTGCATACATAGCTCGTTTTTGATTGAGTTTATCCATGTCTTTATCCGCACATGAAAGTGCCAAAACGGCTAGTAATCCTAATGTTAACCACGTTTTCATAGTCCTCTTTTATTCTGTTTCTGTTGTTTCAGGTAGTTGTTGTTGAGCAAAAATGCCCGCTTTATTAAGTTCTGAAATAATGATTTCGGTCATATCGCCGAGAAATAAAAATTCATCGCGAATATCAATCACATAGGCTTTAACGCGCATTTTAACGAGCCACTGATTCTTAATAATTTCATTTTTTGTAATGATTGCTATGGGTTTGTTCAGATAGACATACCGTGAAGTTGCAGCGGCCATATAGGCAATTTCTTTAGCTTTTTGGATGTCAGAGTCAACCGGAATAAAAATCTCTGCAACCACTTGGCAATCAATAGCTCCTGAATTGGTATTGGATACCGCTTTGTTCATTAATTCACCGTTTGGAACCGATACTACAGAATCATCAGGTGTTACAATTCGGGTTGAGCGCAATCCAATCTGAAGCACTTCTCCATAATTTCCATCTATATCAATCTTATCCCCGACCTGAAACGGACGATCGAGGATAATCATAAATCCGCCAAAAATATTTTTAAGAATATCCTGGGATGCAAAACCAATGGCGAGACCAACCGACGCCAAAACAGTAAATAAGGTTTGTACCGGTGGATCAATAACTCCTTCAACAACAAAGAAGATGGCAACCAACCAGATTAAAATGCGTGATACAGGAACTAAACGCTTAATAAACAAGCGGTAATTGGTACTCCGTTCTGCAAATCCATCCAAAACAGAAACTAAGAGTTTGGTAGAACCATACGTGATTAAAAGAATAATTATCGTCCAAAAGATTTTCCCAAACGAGATCACTTCACTAAGGGCCGGAAGTCCTTCTTCCACGGTTTGTAACTCGGAATTACCGGAAGAAGACTCAACTTGTGCTACTTTTATAGTATCAGGGAGGGTAATTTCCTGCGCTTGAACGGTGTCAACTGAAACCGAAACCGAATCTTGAACCGGCGTAAACCACAACAACAGCAGATAAAGGGCCACATTCGTCATCATCATCATTCCTTTAACTGTATAACATATTTCGTTTTTTTAACGCTTTCACAACCGGACGATAGGCAAAAATATTTACCGTGTACTCGCCATGTTGTTCTTGAATCAGGTTCATCATTTCCAATCGAGCGATAAGTAATTCTGTTTGTCGTAAGGACTGATGAAAAGCATTGGCTAGTTCCTGTACGGATAAGGATTCGTGCTGTAACATAAATGTGAGCGCAAAAAACTCCGTTCTATCTACATCAGGTGGTAATTCTATTTGTATGTCAGATTCCACTTGAATAATGAGTTCAAAGGTGTTGAACTCTTTGATGGATCGTAACCACTGAATCATGGCTATTTTACTGTTACCTTCCGAAACCTCGTACAATTTCTCAAAAAACATCTTTTCCAAATAAGCTTGACGCTCATCTTCATCTCCCATCACCTTCTTGTAAGCTCGTGATTGTTGAATCTCTGAATCAGGTTCAAAACGTAATTGAAAACCACTTGAACGGTGTCGCTTTAAAATGAGCTCTTTAATTTCGAATGCTTTTAGCTGATCGGTACTCAACTCATTGGTGAAATATTTGGAAAGGTGAACCACTTTATCGAGATAATCCCAAGCGTATCGGCCCACATTTACAATCCAAAACACCTGTTTTGAGGTTGCCTTAATCAATAAAAGAATTTCGTTAAGTACATCAAATCCGCCAACAATCCTTAAAAAAGTATTATCTAATGATTCTAAAACAATACATTGTTTGTTGTTCTTTTTCAGCACATCCGCTAACTCTTTAAAATCAGCTGCATGTAATTTTAGGGATGCGTTTAAAAAGCTAAGTAACTCGTCACTACTCAACATCGTGTGTTTGAAAGCTAAGGTGGTTACTTTTTCGGAAATCTGAGTGTCTTTTATCGCTTTTTGAATAAATAAACTTTTTCCCGACCCCACTTCGCCAATGACGGCAATCGTTCGATTTAAACCGGATTTCCAGGCTTGATATGCATCATGAAATACCCCAATTTCAGATGTATAACCGGTAAAATGACGCAAATCGGTTTCTTGTTGTAAACTGAACAATTTTTGATAAATAAAGGGAAGTTTATTCATCTTGTTGTTTAATTCACGTACATATTCCCCAAGCAACAAGCGAGATGATTTTTTATTCACTTTTGCTTCAGGAAACAAAAATTTCGTGATGATACTGTAATACTCCGAACCTTTTTTTAGAGCAAAACGGCCATACAAAAAGAGTACATCTTCTGTTTTTGCCCAATAAATTTCGAGTTTGGTTTTCCAATCGAGTGCAGTGGAACGTACCTGAAGCTCTCTCCTTCGGTATTCCAAATCGGCTAACTCATTGTTATGTAATTTACTTTCTAAATAGTTAGATACATCACCAAGTTGTTTTTCCAAAGAATTCCAAATCTCATCTATCTGACTTTCATGTTGTTCGATGATTTGTTTCACCAACATAACCACCCTATCCAAGGCACTAGATGCGGTTTCAATGGCATTTTGGAACTGTTCTTCAGATGAAGGCTTTTGCTCCTTATCTTCCAATTCCTCTAGAATTTCGTGATCGTCAGGCGTCACCAAAGCATCGGTTGAAGCACTTAAATTAACCTCGATGATTTCAGCAATGGAGCGAAGTGTTTCATTGATTTCAATAAACTGAGCTTGAATCTTTTCGGGTAGGGCTAATACAAATCGTAAGTGGTCATCAATTAAGATTCGATTGATGAGGGTTTCCCAATCCAATTTTTTTGTTTCAAGTTTAGGTGGAAAGGCCTCATCATTAAATTCTGTTATGACTACAACTTGGTCACTCAATTGTTGTATATGCCTATCAAACGCCGATTCATAAGCCTCAATTTTAGGTTGAATCAACGAGTTTAAAAAAGCCGTCTCCAATTTGGGTAATATACTTTTCGTTAAAAACTCTGTACTCTCTTTAACGGCTTTCTGCAATTCCTTAATGAACGAAGTATTTGATTTTTTTCCAACATACGCTTCAACCCGTTCATTGAGCAGTTCTACTTTTGACGAAAAGGTCTGCCATAATTTGGGATAATTTTCTTCCAATGCACGATTAATGCCGTGTTTTAACCCTTTATATTCGTTTAGAAGCGATTTATTCAGCTCTTCCAACTCATCGATTTGATTTAAGTAATCGAGTTGTGCACGCCATTCTTTTTCCCAATTCTTTTTTCGTTTGGGAAGCTCAGCCAAATAGTCTTGCATGGCTTTTTTCCCGGAATCCTGATGGGTAGCTTTTATGGAATATTCAAATGTACCTGCAATCTCCGCATCTTGTAAAACCCGGGTAAGTTTTTCGCTAAATGTACGCTCAAACTGCTGTAAAAAATCCTCCCATTCTTGATCTACTCGTTGCCTAAACTGTTCGAGTTTGTCGCGTTGTTGAGATACAACCGTTTGTTTTTTATCCGATTCAGCTAAGGTCCAATCATTTAAACTTGCATGAAATAAGCGTAACGATTCACTAAATAAACGATAGGATGTGCTGTTTAAAAGCATCATCTGTTCTGCTGCAAAGGGGCGGATTTGATTGGATAGAATTAATCGAAAAGGGACCTCTTGTAATCGGGCTTGCGCAGGTTTAATCGGTTTTTTAACGAGTTTGCGTCCTGAATTTCCAATACTAAGTCCCAACAAACTCAACGATCTATCCAAACGTTTTACGGACTTACCAAATCTTACCCAGGCAGAATCAGAATCAAGAGGAGAAAATCGTTCTTCAGGCTGCTGAAAGGAAATGATTTCATCTTGTGCATCAATGATTTTTTCGCAAAAGGAGGCGAGTTGTTTTTCAACGTGGGAATCCATCAACTTTAGATAGCTCTGTACGCTTTGTGAGATGGGTTCTTTACTTTTTTTCCAAGCCTCTTGAAATGTTGGTGAATCTTCAGAAAGTGTTTGTAGAAACGCAACATGCGCATCCATCACCTGATGAATCCACCCTTTTCTACGTTCCAACTGTTGAATAAAAGGACTAGAAAATTCTTTTTCCCACTGTGATTGAACGTTTTTTTGAGCCTCAATTAATTGCTGTATCATCCGCTGAATATAGGAGAAAACGCTCTTATTTGTACGGTTGCACTCGATTATCGCGCAT
>CAZIQX010000030.1:17001-19675 GCA_964541325.1 uncultured Chitinophagales bacterium
TTTTTATCCTATTGAATGCAAATTGTGCCTCTTCATATACTCATGTGTGGGTTATTTCCGTTTGGATGATGAATCTTTCAAACGCAGAAAAAAAAACCTCAACAATGGTATCAATTCCCTATTTTTCAGCGATTTTTGCCATGTTTTATTGTATCGTTCGTTCTGTGAAAAACTACACTACTTTATTTTCTCTTTTTGCTAAAGGAAGTCTGTTCCTTATCCTCTTTTTTTCTCTTTTTTTGGATTTCGGATATGCCCAAACGAAATTAGAACGCCTTAGTTTGGCAACACGTCGTGATGGCAAAGGGTACGTGATTCGCTTTCACCTCAATCAATCCCTGGATTCGGCCAAAGTCATTCAGTCCGGTTCAAATCTGATTCAAGTTGCAGCTTATGCCGATGATTTTGAGCTTCCTAATTTGGAATCTCTGCAAATTGGCAGCCCTGTTACTCAAGTTGAGGAATTTGAAATTCAACAAGGTTTTGGGTTTAATTTTAATCTTGAACCCAATACATATGTTATTGCTGATATGTATCTGGATGCGAATAAGAAAGATTGGCTTCTGGGCTTAACCTTTGCATCACAACGAGATATTGACATTTTAACGGATGGTGTATCTCCCATCGATTGGACCGTCACCATTATTTCAGACTCATCTATAACTTCCCCGGATTCTAATCTAACCCTATCACAAATTCCCGATTCCAGCATTACCGACACACTTCCCGAAGGGATAGATTTCGATTTTACCACACTCACACTCGACGAAAGTTACAATCGCATCAAAGACAAATCGAAGCTGGATGTTATCGTGATTGACCCTGGTCATGGTGGGAAAGACTCCGGAACGCTTGGCTTTTCCCGAACGAAAGAAAAGGACATCGCCTTAAAAGTGGCTTTAAAATTGGGAGAATACATCGAAAAAAATATGCCTGAAGTGAAGGTGATTTACACTCGTAAAGACGACCGTTTTATTGAATTGGAAGACCGCGGTCATTTTGCCAATAAGGTTGAAGGCGATTTATTTATATCTATTCATTGCAACGCGGCCAAAAACAGAAGTGCGTATGGCACAGAGGTCTTTTTTCTGGGTCAACATAAGTCAGATGATGCCTTAGATGTAATGCTTTTGGAAAACTCCGTAGTTCGGTACGAAGAAAACGAGGGTGATAGCAAATCTCAAGGTCTAACTCCTGAACAATTATTGATTTATGAGCTCTCAAATAGCGGGTATATGGCAGACTCTCAATTGTTAGCCGAAATGTTGGATGAACAGTTCAAAAAGCGTGTAAACCGAAAATCACGAGGAGTAAAACAAGCCGGTTTTATGGTGTTATATTATGCTTCTATGCCCTCTATTTTGGTTGAATTGGGTTTTATCTCCAACAAAAATGAAGAGAAATTTTTAAGAAGCGAATACGGACAAAGTTTAATGGCAAGTGCTATTTTCAGGGCTGTGCGCGATTACAAAGAGAAAACAGAACGAAAAGACTAAGAACATGGCAGTAAAACATACGGACGGACCTTTAGTAATCGGGGTTGCAGGCGGTAGTGGTTCGGGAAAAACTACGGTAATGCGACACATGATTGAACGCATTGGCCGAGATAATCTCACCTTGGTTGACCACGACGCGTATTATCGGGATTTAAAGCATATCCCCTTTGATGAACGCACGAAACAGAACTTCGACCACCCTTCTGCCCTCGAAACCGAATTGATGATTCGTCACATCGAAGCCCTAAAAAACGGCTACAGTGTGGATATTCCGGTTTATGATTTTGTAAATCACATTCGCAGCACCGAAGTTCGAACCGTTGCACCTCGTCAAGTGATTTTAATTGATGGTATTCTCATTTTTTACGAAAAAGAATTGCGAGAATTGATGCACATCAAGGTATTTGTGGATACCGATTCGGACATTCGCTTATTACGCCGTTTAAATCGTGATATTTGTGAGCGAGGCAGAACCTTGGAGAGTGTGTTACATCAGTATGAGAATTTTGTGCGTCCCATGCACCTAAAGTTTGTTGAACCCACCAAACGCTATGCGGATATCATTATTCCACACGGTGGCGAAAATTTGGTTGCACTAGATATGGTGGATGCACTGATATCGAAACGCTTGAGAAAGTGAGAAACATTTCGAATTTCGAATTTTGAATCACTGGTGTCCGGTAAAAATACAAAGTCACAACTAAAGTGGTTAAGATTGATTTAAACGCGTGATTTTAGTGGAGCGTGTAAAAGTAAGCCCCTACTAGGTTTGGAACAGTTCCATTTGAGAGCGTTTAAACGTTTGGGATTGGAGTTGACCTTCAGGGTCGTTGAGAAAGGCGATTAGATTGATATAGGTGAATACATGCAGTCGAATCATGGTGGCTAAATGAGATAGCGCCCAGTCTTTTTGGACCTGTTTTTGAACTCATTCAAGCAACAACAAGGCGATAAAACAGCACCAAAGCTGAATTTCTACGGCATTTACGGAGTCGCCCAGAAAATAGGTAAGCGGGAAATTGGATTTGAGTTTTTTAAACAGCACCTCAATCTCCCATCGGCGCTTGTAAATCTGGCAGATGGTAAGGGCATCCGTATCCATGTTATTGGTTAAGAATTCGAGTATTTCTTTGGTTCCGGATGCGCCATACACGATGTGACGTTGGGCAAATTCCGCG
>CAZIQX010000030.1:19685-20569 GCA_964541325.1 uncultured Chitinophagales bacterium
GTGTAAAGGCTACAATGGCGTCGCTGATGATACCCGCTTGCGTGTGCTCCGGTGTTAAGGGCAGGGTTTGAATATGACGAAAATCGGCATTGCATTTGGCTCGAGTTACATACCAAATGCCCTCGCTAGTCCAGCGTTTATAGATCTGATAATCGGTGTAGCCTCGATCCATAACCACCCACGAGCCAGGCGTGAGCCGGCGTTCCACATCGGACAAAAAGGAGGAATCGTGCTCCGTTGCGGCGCTATGACGAACAAAAACGGGGCTTAAGTGCTGCCCATCGATAGCCACATGCGCTTTGATGCCTCCTTTGCGTTTGCCATCAAGACGAGGACGACCCGCAACCGATAACATATCTTTGAATAGCGAAATGACCGTGGAATCAATGATAAAGAGCCGTTTTAAAATCGAAGAAGGAATGCAGCTGTCCGGAAAACGCGTCTTCATTTGACCCGCTAGGTGATGAAACACGTCGGCAAAAAACGCGCTTGACCGATTCGCATTGGCCTCGGCTAGCGTACTTCGACGAACCGGAGAACTCAAACCAATGTGCGCAAACGCATGCTGATTAGCCAAAAGCCCCGTTACCACTTCTCGCAGAGAATTGAGCTTACCCAGCGATGCGTACAACATCGTCACCACATGCTCAAAGGCGGTGAACTTCTTGGTGTACCGATTCGCTTGATGTTTTTCGGTAAGGTGAGAAAAATTAACCCCATTAAGCAATTTAATGAGTTGTGCAAAGATGGGCTGTCCGGTAAAATGTTTATTTTTGCTCATGGTATTCCTTTTGGTTTCGCACACTAAAGATACCTACTAAAAAGGCAAGTCTTTATTCAAGGCTTGCCTTCTTTTTTAATTGCGGTTTCCGGACACCAGTGAT
>CAZIQX010000031.1:0-4048 GCA_964541325.1 uncultured Chitinophagales bacterium
TCAGGGTGACATTGTTGGTCTATTAGGGCCGAATGGAGCCGGGAAAACCACCACATTTTATATGATAGTTGGTTTAGTTCAACCTGATTCAGGTTCTATTCAGCTAGATGGAATTCCAATCACCCATAAAGCAATGTATGAGCGCTCTCGACTCGGAATAGGATACTTGGCGCAAGAAGCCAGTGTGTTTAGAAATCTTACCGTTCGGCAAAATCTGGAATCTGTGTTAGAGTTTTTTCCGTTAAAAAAACAAGAAATACGCGAACGAGCCGACGGATTAATTGAGGAGTTTTCATTACAAAAAGTGATTCACACCAAAGGGTACAGTTTGTCGGGCGGCGAACGTCGTCGTACTGAAATAGCGCGGGCCATAATTACAAACCCTGCATTTCTGTTACTTGATGAACCTTTTGCCGGTGTTGATCCAATCGCAGTGGAAGATATTCAGGAAATAGTTTCCAATTTGGTAAAAAAAAACATTGGAATTTTAATTACTGATCATAATGTTCATGAAACACTTGCAATAACGAACCGTGCTTATTTACTTTTCGAAGGCAAAGTTCTTAAAGAGGGCACTGCACATGATTTAGCCGAAGATGAAGAGGCTAGAAAATTGTACCTTGGTAATCAATTCACACTCGAACGATATAAAGTAAACTCCTGATGGCAACAGTTAAAGAAATCAGCGTATCTGACTTAAAAGTAAAAAAAGATAATAACGAGTCTTTTGTTTTGGTTGATGTTCGTGAATCACACGAAAAAGCCTTTTCTGATATAGGGGGAATTCTGATTCCGCTCTCTCGTTTTGATACTGAATACACAAAATTGGAAGAGTTTAAAGACGCTGAAATCATTTTATATTGTCGTTCCGGTGGTCGAAGTGGACAAGCTGCTCAATTTCTCATGTCAAAAGGGTACAAAAACGTGTATAACCTTGTTGGTGGGATTAATAAATGGGCTACAGAGATAGATAAAAGTTTATCTACTTACTAAATAATCGGTAACGAATACGGATTTGATTTTTAAATAGAGCGTCAGCTCCGTTTTCACCAAATTCTCCAAGGTTATCCAAGTAGTCGCTATTAGTGAAGGTCCAGCTGAGCTCATATCCGATATTAAAACGGTAGTGTGTAAACAGTTGTACACCAAAGCGTAAAGGCAATTGTGTAATAATACTCGGATAACTCTCGCCTGATGCACGTAGTTGAGAAACTTGACGCAAATTTCGTCCCTCTAAATCCTTAATTGTGAAATCAAGCATTCCAAATCCTAAGCCAGTATAAAATTGATACGATTCAGCATCGTAGAAAATCCAATTAAATCCGATTTGTGCTTGTAAAAAGGAGCCTTCAATAAATCGAGGATGCGGTTCGGGCTTGTAATTATCATCAAATACAAGATGATTAACCGTTGAGCGCAAGGAATAGTTGGCTTCATAACTGCCAAAACCAACTTCAGCAACTAAATAAACAGATTCATCAAAGACGTATTCAAAACCGAAATCAAACCCAAGCTGCCCCTGAACATTACTTGGATTATAAAAAGCACCACCGGCAGGATTCAAATCACCAACATAGGTATTTTGGGTCACTGCAAAGCTAATTCTGCTTTGTGCCATCGTTTGTGACGCCCATAATGCTATGAAGCAGCTTGATGCAATCCAAAAACGATACAACGCGAACATGATGGTTTATGTTTAGGCGTTTGCTGCAATTTGGTTGAGCAGTTCTTTATTACTTTCCGTTCTGCGAAGTACTTGAAGTAAGCTCACCATTGATTCCTTGGGATTTTTCTTCAATAAATAACGTCGCACTAAATTACGCTCCTCAAGAGAATCTTTAATGAATTTTTCTTCATTGCGGGTACCGGAAGCTCCAATATTGATAGCCGGAAACACTCGATCGTTGGCTAACTCACGGTCGAGTACTAATTCCATGTTGCCGGTGCCTTTAAATTCTTCAAAAATAAAGTCATCCATTTTGGAGTTAGTTTCAATTAAACACGTAGCAATAATCGTAAGTGAGCCACCGCCTTCAATTTTTCGTGCTGAACCAAAGATTTTTTTCGGGATTTCTAGCGCGCGTATATCTAATCCGCCCGAAAGAGTGCGACCACTATTGCTTTGCATAGCGTTGTAAGCCCGACCCATACGAGTTAAGGAATCAATTAAAAGTACGGCATCTTCGCCTTGTTCTGCTTTACGCTTCACATATCCTAAAGCCATTTCTGAAACGCGAACGTGTGACTGAGTAGGCTTGTCATTTGATGATGCAAATACTTTGGCATTTGTAGTACGGATGAAGTCGGTAACCTCTTCAGGACGCTCATCTACTAATAAAATGGCTAATTCAATGTCTTTGTATTTAGCTTCAATGCTTTCAGCGATTTTCTTAAGTAAAACTGTTTTACCCGTTCTTGGTGGAGCTACAATGAGTGCACGTTGACCTTTCCCGATTGGAGCAATTAAATCTACAACGCGCATTTCGATATCGGTTGGTGAGGTAGCCAAAACAATCTGCTCAATCGGCATGATGGGTTTTTGAAACTCAAAGCGCTGAATACGAGTCCATTCGCTTGTCGGTTTACCATTAATCAACTCAATGCTCGAAACATGTTTGTTGCCACGTTGATCTACTTCGTATTCTCCTTCAAGAATAAGACCGCTTTTTAAGCTATTGTGATGAACTTCTTTTGGAAATAAAAACGGATCGTTTGGTGATGCCGTAAATTCATGATCGAAGTTTCTGATAAAACCATAATCTTTGGGGTTAACCTCAATTATACCGCGATATCTTCCTCCAAAAATTACATTCTCATTTGCAATAAACTCAGGTACAGCGCCTTTAGGGGCGTTACTTTTTGCAGCTTGAGGATTTTTACCTTTGTTTTTCGGCTTATTTTTGTTGCGGCGTTTTTTATTTCTATTCGGATTATTTGAATAATGTTGAGCCATAAAATGAATACAGAATTAGGACTTTGCGAAAGTCTAGGTGTTTTTACTAATAAATAAGTGTTTGATTTATTTAATTGAGGCAGGCAAAAAAAAGGCGAATCAGTTATCTGATTCGCCTAAAGATAAAAGTTGACGAGGAATTATAAAAATCTATTAGCGAATTTTCGTGGTTTCATTAATCCACTCATAACAATCGCGTAGAGTTTTATCAATTTTAATTTCGTTTCCTTTATTCCAACCCTTAAAGAATTTTTCTTCAGCAGTTGGAGTTACCGGCTGATATGATTTGTACAAGTTGTTAACTAAAGAAGTAACTTCTGAATCTACTTGCTTTGCCTTATCTAAGTAATCGAGAACCAACCAGTAAACAGCTTTATCTTCGCGTTCCATGTTTGAGGAAGCACATGCACTAACAGCTTGTGCATAAATACCGGCCATTTTGATGTAAGGCTGACCCCAATTGGGTGCTTCTGAAATGGCACGACGTGCATTCTCACGAGCTTTTTTAAGGTCTTCGATTAACAAGTAAGTATCAGCTAATTCAAAATAAACCTGTGCTTTATCTTTTTTCTCAGCAGCTAATTTTAACGCTTCGTTTAAGTAATTAATAGCATCACGGTTATTGCTATTTTTCTTGGAGATAGTTGCCATTGTCATCACATTTTTGAAATTTGGCTCAACCTCATACAAGCTAACAGCTGTTGCACGTGCACGTTCAAGGTCGTTTACTTTGATGTACAAATCATACAATTCATTCAGTATGGACACATCTTTAGGGTTTTCAGCTAATTTACCTTCAAGAAAGCCAATTCGTTCGGTTGGATTACTGAATAATTGATTTTGAACTTTATCAATAAATGTTTTTGTGCCTTCATCAGCAAAGGGGGTTACTTTATTGATAATTGCTAATGCTTGGTCTTTTTCACCTTGTGAAACAAGATTTTGCAGGGTGATTTGTACGTAATAACCATTTCCAAGCTCTGTAATGCGTTGGGCATCCATTTCAATTAAGGTTAAATAATCAGCATAAGCTTTTGCATAACCATCGTTAATGAAATCGGCATTTTCTTGGTAAAAACGGCCACGTTTTAGAGT
>CAZIQX010000031.1:4058-18352 GCA_964541325.1 uncultured Chitinophagales bacterium
GAGTCCAATCAAAATAATCAATTTCTTCAGCTGTATTTATGGTGAATACACGACCGAAATAGGTAATCGAGGAATCCAATAAACCGGATTTTTTAGTCGGGTCATTTTCTTTTTTTGCTAATTGAACATAGATGTCAATCATTTTTTCGAAAACATCTTCCCCTTTATACTGTGGTAGTTCAGCCATGGTTTTGGGGTTTAAGCGCATTAACGACTCACCGTACATAATGGCTAAATCATAATCTTTAGTCTTATAACTTTCAGAGAAAATGGAGAACACCTCAAGCGGTCCTAAACCAAAAGGATAACCTTCTTCTTCTTCTTCTTGTGCTTGTACCTGAATGGCTGACGACGCAACTACCAGAAAAGCGAGTAACAGTTTGTAGAGATTTTTCATAGTGATGTATGTTTGTTACTGTATTTGTCTTTTAAAGAACATGAACTCTGACAGGTTTATTACGAACTTCATAGCGAATATATTTTCCTGTACAAGAGAATTTGTTGAAGCACCTAATCGCCCGTATTCAATATTGAAATCAACCGATGAGGTTGTAAATGGCGAAGGAATAGCAAAACCGGCATGAGCACTCATTTTAGTAATAGAATATCCATTCATTTGAATGTATCCGGAATCAAATGAGCCGCCAAATTTAAATGATAAGGTTGAGAAAAAATTTGTTGATGTGCGAAGTTCAGGTGAGTAGAGAACCCCTAATCCAGTTCGAATACGGTCTTGATGGCTAAATAATGTTGAATTGGATTTAACCGATGACCAATTTTCATACACTAAATCGGTGTTAAGCATCCAATTCATGTTCAAATAATAACCCAAACCCAATTTCACACTTAAGGGCAAGGTAGTTTCACTACCGGCACGTTCTGTAGAAATAGGTTGTTCAAATCCGGTTTGAATAATCACGCTTCTATCAAAATTTCTGACTGCTAAAGAAGTTGGCAGTCGCAATGTAAAACCGGCTAATAGTCGATCGTTTGCTGAGAGTAATTTATTTTTGTGATAAATCACACCAATTTCATGTGAAATACCAGAGTAATAACGGTTTTTACCGTCTAAAATGGTGTTATAGGTAAAGTCTTCAAACAAAGAAAGACTTGTCGTTTTTACCGAACCAAAAATGAAAGCAGTAGCATAACCAATGGAAAGATTTTTAGTGATACTGTAACCCAATCCAAATTGCAGAGCGTTTAATCCGCCGTTACCTTCAAACTCTGAGAGGATTTGAGTGGTATCTCCCGGAAGAATTTGAGATTGCTGTCCACGATAATTCACATAACTCATAGCATGCAAAGAAAACGCAATAGAAAGTTTTGATTTTTGGATGGGGAGGATAAGTCCTAAATCACGAGCTGCTAAATCAGAATAGGATGATTGTACTCCATTTTGACTTCCGGTGTAGATGGTTTGGTCGAATGAACCGTAACCGGTTGTGTTGGAATAGAAGCCGAGTAAAGCGGGGTTTGAGAAGTTAGCGGCTCGAATTTGGTCGATAGCAACGCCATAAACACCCATTCCTTCACCAACACCGGAACGAGACTGCTCTAATAAACCAACCCCAAGTGAACTATAAAAGGAAGCTGAGCCATTTTCTGTCTGAGCGTAAGTTGCTGAAAATGTAATAAAGGAATACAGTAAGATGAGGACACTATGTTTCATTATTTTTCCTCCGTTGTGATGTAAGTAATCACAATTCGCGGGTAATACACAGAACTCAAATCGTTAAACAGTAAGGTGTGTGAAAAAAATCCATCATTTACCCGAACAGTGGCATAAAAAAGTTCATCTGCAGGTTTAACGGAACCCAGTGCGCTCCGGTTGATATATGTTGTTAAATCAATAACATATCGTCCATTGTTTCTCAACGTGCTAAATGCAATTAAACTTCCCAAAATACTCGATTCTAAATCGGCTTCTGTCGAACGATAAATAACCATTCCAGCTGACCCATTGTCGCGAAAAGTGTATGGGCGACCTGCTTTTATCAAAGTTGTATCTTCAAATAGGATTAATTCTGCTTTAGCCAAGTTTTTTACAGGAATAGTTATCCCATTAATTTTAAGACTGTCTTCAGCAGTTGCAGAAATATCAAAGCGAAGCATTTGAGTATTATACGCATCTAAATAGCTATGCTCGGTGTTAGAGAAGTCTACCGTATTTGAAGTGCTGAGATGAGCTCCATTTTGATTCATGCTTACGGTATAGGTAGTATCGGTCTCTAAAATTTGAAGAGAAATCCCACTTGACTGAAAAATTTTAATAGCACTTTGGGCTTGTGCTTTTAATGCAAATCCAAAAACCGTGTTTTTATACAAAGAATCGCGAAGATTTCTAACTGAATCTGTGTTAGCTGTAAACTGATAGTATAAACTTTGATAATACTGCGACCAAGTAGAAGGTAGGTTGATGTAAGCGGTGTCGGCATTTGCCGGAATGGATAAACTAGAAACAGGAGTTGGATTGAAGGTCAGTTCGGTAGCGTAAGTGAGCTCGTTGCCTCTCCAACGTTGCGTTAACTCATGCAAGTTAAAGTTTACATCCAATGTGGAATCACCAAACGTTTCGTTAACAATAAATCGTAAACGCATAGGGGTTTCCGGGCGAATCGTATCAATACCTGTTGCAAAGTTGATAAGATTGGGAAGCAAATAAGCGGTTATATCAAAATCGCCAAATGCAGGGTCGTTGATGCTTCCGGCACTCACGAAACCTAAATTTCCCGCATAATCCGCATAAGGAAATGTTTCAAAATTCTGAACAATCAAGGTGTCGGTCGTTACAATTGATTCAAAAGGAAGATTTTCACCTCCTACAGGAAGCTGATTTCTGCAACTAATAAATAAAACTGCGAATGTTGCTACTAGAAAAAGGCGATTTGGCCTCATATAGGTAATTACAATTGGGTTAGTTATCGCCGGCAATTTCTTTATAAAAATCGCTGAATTTTTGTGATACATCAGCCGGAGCGCCCTGAATAACGACAGGTGTTTTTCCAAATTGTTCAAAGATGGGATTAAATTCTTTATCCACATAGTTTCCGGTAACAACTACATCGGCATATTTAACACCTGCTTTTACGAAATCAAGTTTACCGTCTGTTAACAAATCACTAATATCCAAATCGTTTAAGCCCATTAAATCCATGATTTTAGGATCAAGAAAGCCATGATGTTCAGGCGTATGGAGATTGTAGATGACTTTCATGTCGGCAAATAAAGGATTATTCGCATACATGGTTTTTAGTAACATGGGTAAAATGCCGGAAGCCCAATCATGGCAATGAACAATATCTGCTTTCCAATTTAAGCGTTTTACAGTTTCAAGAACCCCTTTGTTATATAAGGTTAATCGTTCATCATTATCATCAAAAAATTCATTTTTACCGTCATGGAACATGAATTTACGCTTGTAGTAAGTATCATTGTCTAAAAAGTAAACTTGCAGTTTAGCGTTAGGGATACTAGCCACTTTAATGCGCATCGACTCCACTTTTTTCCCTACTTCAACTTCGATACCGGAAAGACGAATCACTTCGTGTAATCGATTTCTTCTATCGCTGATTGAACCGTATTTAGGCAGTAAAATTCGTATCTCAAAACCCTTATCCTGTAAAGATGCCGGTAAAAATCGGAGCATATCTGCTGTGCTTGTCATTTTTGCGAAAGGTGAGATTTCAGCAGCAGCGTAAAGTACTTTCATGTGTAAAAATGAGTCTCGTTTAAGAGTTTCAGTGAAATAAAGGGACGAACCCACAAAAAACAAAGAAGGGAAAGTTTAATTTCCCTCCATAGCTATAAAAAGCTAAAGCCCTATAAAATAGGGCTTTTTGCTGTGTTTTTAAAGTTAATTTGCGTCTTCGGCTTCCATTTCAACGATATTGGCGTCAGGAGCCTGATTTTTAATGTCGCGATTGGATATAGCAATCATATGTTTAATGAGATTTTTATCCACATTTTGCAACATTTCAGGGGTATATCGCCATTTCCAATTACCTGAACTTGTTCCCGGATAATTCATTCGATGTTCGGTGCCCAGGTTCATATAATCTTGTAAAGGAAAGATAGACATCACCGCGTTGGATAACATACCTAAGCGTATTAACTCCCAATTGATAGTAGCACCACTGCTTCTTGTATATTCACGCACACGATGTTTTTCCAGTTCTGTACCTTGAGCATACCATCCTAAAGTAGTGTCATTATCGTGAGTTCCGGTGTAAACCACACAGTTAGAGGTATTAAAGTTGTGTGGTAAGAAGCTGTTGCCGGCATTATCAGCAAAGGCAAATTGTAAGATTTTCATACCCGGAAAATTGTAGGTATCACGTAAAGCAATCACAGAATGCGTTAAAACACCTAAATCTTCTGCAATAATCGGTATATCTCCTAATTCTTTTAGAATAGTATCAAACAATTTGAAGGCGGGGCCTTTAACCCAACGTCCGTTTATGGCTGTTTTTTCACTTGCTTTAATCTCCCAATAGGCGTCGAAACCGCGGAAGTGATCTACTCGGATGGAATCAAACAGGTGAAACATTTGCTTAAATCGCTCTATCCACCAACTGAAATTATCTTTTTCGAGTACTTTCCAACGATACAGTGGGTTTCCCCATAATTGACCTGTTTCAGAAAAGTAGTCGGGTGGTACGCCGGCTACCAATAAGCGATTACCGTTTTCATCCACTTCAAAATATTCGGGGTGCGACCAAACATCAGAGGAGTTGTGATCTACGAAAATGGGTATATCACCAATAACCGAAATTTCAAGGCTGTTTGCATAAGCTTTGAGTGTCATCCACTGATTAAAAAATTCGTATTGGGCCCAAAGGTGATAGTCAACATCGTCTTTGAGCTTTTTACTCCAAGCTTTTATGCCCTCTTTGGTTCTATTACGAATGGATTCTTCCCATGTATTCCAAGGTTGTTTGCCATGAAATTCAGAACACGCCATAAATAAGGCATAATCATCAATCCAGTATTTATTTAGCTTTTTAAAAGCAGTAAAAGCTTTTTTTTCTTCTGCGGATTGATTCGCGTAATAGTTTTTAGCTGCAATTCTGAAAAGGCGATCTTTAAGTTCAAAAGAGCGTTCATAGGTTACCTCTGTAGATAACGGAATGCCAACATGCTGAACATCAGCTTTACTTAAGAGGCCTTTATCAACTAAAATGTCCGGGCTTATGAGATAGTGATTGCCCGCAAATGCCGAATAACTGGCATAAGGAGAGTTCCCATAACCTGTGGGTCCTAAAGGTAAAATTTGCCAAACGTATTGATTGGTTTCGGCTAAAAAATGAAGGAACTGTTTAGCCGCATCACCTAAATCTCCCATTCCATAGCGTGTAGGGAAAGAAGTTGGGTGCACTAACGTCCCTGCTGAACGTTTAAACTTCATATTTCTAAAACGATTTTCCGGTTTTTATTAGCGTTTTTTAAAGAACATGCCGGCCAAAGGTGGAATGGTTACATGGATGTGATACGGCTGCCCCTGCCATTCGCCTTTCACGGCTTGAACGGTATCAGCCAATACATTGCTTCCTCCATAGCGTTCATGGTCGCTGTTGTAAATCGGTAGGTACTCGCCGGCTGCAGGTACACCAATTTTATAATGTTGATAAACAACCGGTGTAAAGTTAAACACACACAATACTTCGTCGTTTTTGTCTTTATTGTATCTCAAAAACGAAATAATAGATTTGTCAGCATCGGAGAAATCGATCCATTCAAATCCCTCCCAATCGTAATCTACTTCATACATGGCATTTTCATGCTTGTATAGGGTGTTTAGGTCTTCAACCAATTGTTTCAAACCTCTGTGTCGATCAAAATGTAAAAGTGGCCAATCCAATTCAGCGCCGGAGTTCCATTCACCCCACTGCCCAAATTCAGTGCCCATAAACAATAATTTTTTTCCCGGATGTGCATACATATAACTGAGTAACAAGCGTAAATTGGCTGCTTTTTGCCAATCATCACCGGGCATTTTGCTGATCATAGAACGTTTACCATGTACTACTTCATCATGAGAAAATGGTAATACAAAGTTTTCAGTAAACGCATAAATCATCGAAAAAGTAAGTTGATTTTGGTGATAGCGTCTAAAAAGCGGATCTACTTCGATATACTTAAGCGTATCATTCATCCAACCCATGTTCCACTTAAAATCAAAACCTAAACCGCCAATATACGTTGGTCGTGAAACCATGGGCCAAGCAGTTGATTCTTCAGCCATCGTGATAACACCAGGAAATGTTTTATGAACGGCAATATTAAACTTTTTGAGGAATTCAATGGCTTCCAGGTTTTCTCTACCACCGAATTTATTAGGAATCCACTCCCCTTCTTTTCGGGAATAATCTAAGTACAACATAGACGCTACAGCATCGACGCGAAGACCATCTATATGGTATTTATCCATCCAAAACAGGGCGTTTGAAATCAAAAAGTTCATCACTTCAGAGCGCCCAAAATTAAAAATACTAGTTCCCCAATCTTTATGTTCACCTTGACGAGGGTCGGCGTGTTCATACAAATGTGTTCCATCGAACATGCGCAACCCGTGGTCATCTTTGGTAAAGTGCGCAGGAACCCAATCTACAATAACACCGATTCCATGCTTGTGGCACTCATCAACAAAGAACATAAAATCTTCAGGTTTGCCAAAGCGTGAGGTAGGCGCATAATAGCCGTTAACTTGATATCCCCATGAGGGGTCGTATGGATGTTCTGCAACCGGAAGTAACTCAATATGAGTGAATCCTAATTCCTGAACATAGGGAATTAGTTCAGCCGCTAATTCGCGATAACTTAAAAAATCATTATCGCCGCTACCTTTACGTTTCCAAGATCCTAAATGAACCTCATAGATTGAAATGGGTGCATCTAAGGCCTGATTTTCATTACGTTTTGCAATCCATTCACTATCGTTCCAATCATAACCTTCAAGTTTGGTAACAATACTTGCAGTGCGTGGTCTCAATTCAGTTGCAAATGCGTATGGATCCGCTTTTAGAAAAGGGATAGAAGCAAATGGAGTGGTGATTTCGTATTTGTAAATGGTTCCTTCTCCTAAACCCGGAATAAAAATTTCCCACAATCCTTGGTCGTGATATTTGCGCATTACATGGAGTCGTCCATCCCAATTATTAAAAGGTCCAACCACGCTTACTCTCGTTGCAGAGGGCGCCCAAACTACAAAAGAAACACCTTCTACTCCATTAATTTCGCGAATATGAGCCCCCATAAAACGATAGGCTTGTTCGTGGTTGCCTTCACCCCAAATTTGTAAATCAAAATCAGTGATTTGTGGCCCAAATGCATAGGGATCATGTTTTTCGAAAACAGAGCCATCGTTGTTGGTTATTCTAAGTGTATACCCATTTTTGAGGGTGGAAGTTTTAACATCAGCTACAAATAGAGCTGATTCTTTTACTCTCTGAGCGATTACCGGTTTTGTTTTTCCACCACATACAATTTCAACCTGTTTTACATAAGGTTGATACACACGAATAGTGGTGTTACCGGCTGTTTCAGCCTGATGTGGACCTAAGATGGAGAAGGGGTCATTAAATCTGCCTTCTTCGAGTTGAGCAATAAGTTTATCCTCGATCACGACCAAACCCATTTTTTTGTTGACTAGTTCATAATTTAAGCCAAAATACACATTTTATTGATTACTCGAACACCATACCGGTGAAGAACAAATTAAGTTCAAAGGAACCGCTTCCTTTAGTACCTTTGGGCATGCCTGTAGAAGAACTAATAGCCAAACGTTATTTATTTTCAAAAAAAAGCATCAGCTTGATATCATCATTAACCTGGATTTCTATCACAGGAATTACCATTGGAACAGCTTTGTTGATTATCATACTTTCAGTGTTCAATGGTTTTTATGATCTCATTAAACAACTTTTGCTTTCGAGTGACCCTCACCTTAGAATTGAGCATGTTGAACAGCGCTTTTTTTCAGGCTACAAAGATTTAATTCCTGAGGAGCTTAAAACGGAAATTGTTACTGTTGAATATTTTGTGGAGGGAAATTGCTTAATAACTCGTGCCGGTCGAAAAGATTATGTTACCAAAGTAAAAGGTGTTTCTTTACCTCTACAAGCCTCTTTGTATGAAGTTGGTAGTGGTTTTGCAGATTTAGGTGTGAAAAATAAAGTACCGGGAATGTTAGTGAGTGAAAGCCTAGCTCAAGAACTGCGTCTTTACCTCGACGATACCGTTTCTTTGCTTAGTGCAGATGGAATTCGTCGGAGTCTAACACAATTTGGCGGACCAAGAATGCTCTCATTTACTGTAAATGGTACTTTATCCTTGAAAGATATTGTTGCTGAGCCTTTGGCCTTGGTTGATTTGAGAGCCGCGCAACGTTTGTTTTATTTGCAAGATGAAGTTTCCGGTATTGATATTCGATTTAATAATGAGGGAGATGCGGCGCGATTAAAACCACTTTTTGAAAGTTACTTAGGTTCAGATTATCAGATTAAAACCTGGTACGATTTACAAAAGCCTCTTTACGACATTATGAGTATAGAAAAATGGGCTTCTTATACCATTCTTATGCTGATTGTTTTAGTAGCAATCCTAAATATCGTTGGTTCACTAACAATGATTGTACTTCAAAAAAAGAAAGACATCGGCATATTGTTAGCAATGGGTTTAAGTCCGGCTAGAATCAGAAGTACGTTTCAAAAGCAAGGGTTAATAATTGGTCTGATTGGATGCGGAATTGGAGGTACAACGGGGTTGAGTGTATCACTCCTTCAGGAAAAGTTTGGTTTTATAAAACTCGTTGGCGCTGAATCGTTTATTATCGATGCATACCCAATTTCCGTTCAATTTACGGATGTGAGTTTGG
Source organism: uncultured Chitinophagales bacterium (assembly GCA_964541325.1). Classification (GTDB taxonomy): domain Bacteria; phylum Bacteroidota; class Rhodothermia; order Balneolales; family M1805; genus M1805. The sequence goes on from CAZIQX010000031.1 coordinate 12,934, forward strand.
TTATTTTTTCGTGCTTAGCGTTGTGTGTATTTGCAGCATGGTTTCCTGCGCAACGAGCATCGAAAACAGAAGTAGCAGATGCACTTCGTGACGAATAAGGATTATTCGTTATACGAATCAGGTAAATCGTTTTCGTATAAAACAACATCCCCCGTTTCCAAGAGTGGCTGAACAATGGAGTTTGCTTCAAATAAATTGGCAACAACCTTCATTTTTTCAGGGTTTCCACCGGCCTCGAGATATCCTTTTACCAATGGTTCAGAACGTTTTTTGCCCACAAATACCGTTAATTCTAGATTGGCTTTACCAATTTCTTTGCCCAAGATTTCATTTTCTGCGAATTCTCTGGCTCCCAATTCAACCATGCCGGGTGTTATGATGATTCGTTTGCCGGTTTTAAATTGAGATAAAATATCAACTGCGTTTTTTGCACCAACAGGATTTGAATTAAAAGCATCATCTATCACCAAAATACCACCTTGGTTTTTTAATTCCAGACGATGTTCAATGGGTTTCATGCGTTTTGCTGCAAGTGCGATGGTTTCGAGTCGTAAACCTAGTTGGTGGGCTAATGCAACCGCTAAAATCATATTTTGAACATTGTGTAAGCCTAATAATGGCATTGAAATAAGCTGAGAATCACCATTAGGTAAAACGGCGGTAAAGGAACACCCGTTTTCATCATATACAATAGAACTAGCCCGATAATCTCCTTGATTGATGCCTGCGGTAACAATTTTTCCAGCTGTAGCATCAGCCATTTTCATCACAAGTGGGTCATTAGCATTCAAAATAACCATTCCACCTTGTTGCATGTGTTGAACCAACTCAGATTTGGTTTGTGCAATAGCTTCCTGACTCCCAAAGGTTTCTAAATGAGCCGTTCCTACATTGGTAACAACAGAAATATGAGGGGGGGCAATCTCACACAACTCCTGAATATTACCTTTGTATCGTGCACCCATTTCCAATACCAACACTTGATGATTAGGTAATAAATCTTCGTTGATGACTTTGCAGATTCCCATAGGTGTATTGTAACTACCCGGAGTTGCTAACACGTTAAAACGTTCTTGCAACAAATCACGAATCATGAATTTTGTACTGGTTTTTCCATAGGAACCTGTAATGCCAATAACTTGTAATTGTGGCATATTTTTCACTTTAGTTGAAGCCTGTTTTTTGAAGCCGTTCTGAATGGAATTTTCGATTGGTTTGGCTAGTACTCCTCCTAACAGGATACTAAAAGGCGCCAAAAATCCGGCTACAACGATGGAAAATGTGATAAAAGTAGGCTGGAGAATTTCACTTGGAATGCCCAACGTTGTCTCAATTCCCCAAGCAAGAATACCGATAGGTACGATGATGCTGAGAAGCGTTTGTCGGGTCATCCGAGGTGTAAAAACTAACGGTTTCTTTTGCTTATGCCGATACACTGTGAGTGGAAAAAACCAAAATAATAATGCAATGGACAAAACTAGACTATGCGTAGTAAGTGTTACATACTTATATCCTAAAATATGCGCAATCAATAAAATGTAGATGAAATAATATTCAACAGGTACAATGGATTTTCCCCAATTTTGCTTAATCCATATCCAGAACTCATTGCTTTTATATCCATTTAACTGAGCCATGTGTAAAAAATATTTGTAGCGGAAATACACATATCGAGTCGCAATTAAAGAAGAAAAAATGAACAGGTATTCAAGCAGGTCGAAGTACCGCATAGGATAAGATTCAATGGTTTGTTTGGGTGAAAAGTTCGCCTAAGATAGTAAGTTATGGTATCTTAGGCGCCGCGAAGTTAAAACCAAAAACAATTGGGTAGTTTATTATGAAATTAATTATTCCAATGGCTGGTAAAGGAACACGATTGCGTCCTCATACGCATACCACTCCCAAGCCATTACTCCCAGTAGCGGGAAAAATGATAATCGAGAGAATTATTGACACCTTTAATGAAACCTTAGACCGAACAATTGATGAGGTGGTGTTTGTTTTGGGTGATTTTGGGGATGATGTAAAACATCGTCTTGAAGCTATGTGTACCAAATTTGGCGCTAAAGCATCATTTTACAAACAAGATGTTGCTCGTGGAACAGCACATGCTGTGTATTGCGCTGCCGAAAAACTTGAAGGTGAAATCATAGTTGTATTTGCTGATACCTTGTTCGATGTTAAGGAAAAGGTAAAAGTTGATAACGCCGATAGTGTCATTTGGCTGAAAGAAGTTGAAGACCCACGTCGTTTTGGTGTAGCTGTGCACAAAGGTGAGGTTATTACCGATTTTGTTGAAAAGCCATCTGAACCGATTTCAAAGTTGGCCATTATTGGCGTGTATTACTTCAAAAGTGGTGAATCGCTCAAAAAAGAAATTGAATATTTATTAGAGCACAATGTTACCGGCCATGGGAATGAATATCAGTTAACAGATGCCCTCGATCGTTTATTGAAAGATGGCAAAGTGTTCAAATCAGCTACGGTTGACGAGTGGCTCGATTGCGGTACCATTGATGCATGGATTGAAACAAGCGAAGTCGTGTTGGCTAAAGAACAAAAACCAATTGACGATTCCTTATACCCGGGTTGTACCTTTACGCATCCGGTTTATATTGGAGAAGGCGTGGAAATCAATAATTCGCATATCGGTCCCAATGTTACTCTTGATGCAGGCGCTAAAGTGTTTAATTCAAAATTGGCGCATACCATAGTGTCTCAAAAAGCCAGTGTTGAAAAAAGCGATTTAACGCATTCAACAATTGGTCAAGCTGCCATGGTGAGTTCCTGCAAAGGAGAGATTCATGTGGGCGACCATAGCGTAATCAAAGGCGTTTTGTAAATCAGTTTCGCAAAATGAAAAAGGCTCCGGATGATGAATCCGAGAGCCTTTTTTGTTTTAAATAGATTTATGGTTTATTTAATAACCGTAATTACGCATTGCATGTGGTGTAAGATGTAGTTGGAAACCCCACCGGATAATAAATCCGTGATTTTCCAACGATAATCAGAACCACCCATGATAATGTGATCAGTTTGATTTCCCTTAGCGATTTCTACAATAACTTGACGTGGTTCGCCAATTGCAACCATCGTTGAAACAGTTTCAGCTTCACCGGCAGCAATTAAAAAACGTTCTTTAGCTTCACGTAAGATTTGTTTACCGCGTTCTTTTTCTTTGGTAAGTGCAGTTAAGGGGTTTCTACTCTGAGTATCATAAGGATCCGGAATAACGTGTATGATCAAAACATTGGGTTTCGGATCTAAGAATTTATAGAGTTGAGCAGCATACTCCACGGATAAGTTCGCGTATTTCGAACCATCTGTTGCAATTAACCATCTTGTTGGCAGTTCCATAGCTCCTTAAAATTTATAAAAGTTTGCCCCTTTAATTTGGAGAATATAATCAAGTTTTTGCTAATTACAAGACTTGTTACGGGCTTATCTCACATAAAAGTACAAAGATAAAGCACTAATTAAGAATCAATAACAATTTATAAGCGCTATTGTATCTCGTATTCCTATCTTTAAGCCTATGCAAATCGCAAAAAAGGTACATTTTCCTGACCATTTTTCAAGGGAAATTCAACAAATTTTTGAAACTATTGCAAAATCAGCTGTTGAAATTCAGCAAGAGGCTTACTGTGTTGGCGGTTTTGTACGCGACTTTTATTTAGATAGACACCAAACCGTAAAAAGAACCGATTTGGATTTTGTAACAGTTGGGTCGGGAATTACTCTTGCACAACGAGTTGCAGCACATTTGGAAACCAAACAAGTTTCTGTTTTTAATCGGTTTGGAACCGCCCATATCCATTGGAAAGGCTACGATTTAGAGTTTGTAGGAGCCCGAAAAGAAAGTTATGCACCCGATTCCCGAAAGCCGGTGGTCGAAAATGGCAGCTTAGAAGATGACCAAAAACGGCGCGATTTTACCATAAATGCCCTTTCCTGGAGTTTAAACTCATATCCAAGCGGAATTCTGTACGATCCATTTAATGGGTTAAGTGATTTGGAATCTAAAATCATCCGAACACCGCTGAATCCTGAGGAAACATTTAGCGATGACCCACTGCGTATGCTTCGGGCAATTCGTTTCGCTACAACCCTGAACTTTGACATTGAACCGGATACGTTTCAGGGAATTAAAAACATGGCAAGCCGCTTGGAAATTATCTCAAAAGAGCGAATTGCAGACGAACTGAATAAAATTGTGGCGTCGGAACAGCCTTCCCTTGGGTTTGCATTGCTGCTTTCTTCAGAATTATTGCAACAGTTCTTTCCTGAAATGGTGGCTTTGTTAGGAGCTGAAGAACTCAATGGAATTGGCCATAAAGATAATTTTTGGCATACTTTAAAAGTGCTTGATAATGTTTCAAAAGTAAGTGATAACCTGTGGCTGCGTTGGGCGGCTATTATGCACGATATAGCCAAACCTCCAACCAAACGATTCGACCCTAATCACGGGTGGACTTTTCACGGACATGAAGTGCTTGGGGCAAAATGGGTTCCTAGAATTTTCAGGCGTTTGGGATTACCACTTGATGAACGCATGAAATACGTGCAAAAACTCGTTCGCTTACATTTAAGACCGATTGCCTTGGTTGATGAAATCGTTACTGATAGTGCGATTCGGCGTTTGTTATTTGATGCCGGTGATGATATTGACGACTTAATGATATTATGCCGTGCCGATATCACTTCAAAAAATCAAAAAAAAGTAAAACGTTATCTCGAAAACTTTGACAGAGTTGAACAAAAGCTCGTTGAAGTTGAAGAAAAGGATCGAATTCGGAATTGGCAACCGCCCGTAAAAGGCGAAGACATCATGAAAGCGTTTAATTTGCAACCGGGGCGTGAAGTTGGCATCATCAAAAAAGCGATTGAAGAAGCAATTTTAAACGGCGATATTCCAAACGAATACGATGCAGCCTATCAGTTTATGTTAACCCTTAACGATTTAGTTCAGAAAAAACCATGAGCGACCAAGCGATTTGGAAAGCAAGTTCTTATGCAAAAATAAATTTAGGTTTACACGTATTACGCCGTTTACAAAACGGATATCATGAAATTGAAACCGGTTTTGTATTTATCGAATGGGCTGATGAAATCATTATGAAAGAAGCTTCGAGAACGCAAATCAGCTTTGGAGATTCTGTTTTAAGCAGTGAGGATAATACCTTGGTGCACAAAGCTATCGATGTTTTAAAACGAGCCGGTTATGCTATTCCTGAATTGGATATCACCATAGAAAAAAAGATTCCAATTGGTGCTGGATTAGGCGGTGGAAGTTCAAATGCTGCTCTTACACTGCGTATGATAAATAAATTGGCCCAATTGGGGATTTCAGATGAAGAACTTATGAAACTTGGAGCTACTCTTGGTGCAGATGTGCCAATCTTCATAAAAGGAGAACCCT